>NZ_JBEYKR010000052.1:0-43638 GCF_040703535.1 Streptomyces sp. NPDC007346 | reverse complement strand
TAACCCCGCGGGGGGGCCCCCCCCCCCCCCTAACCTGGGGGGGGGGCCCCGCCCCTTCTCTCGCTGCGCACGCCACGTCCTGCGGTGCGTACCGCAGGAGTCAGTCAGCCCGCACAGACCGTACCGGTCAGCCCGCGCGTACCGTCCGGGTTGGTCCGGGCGTACCGTCCGGGTCAGTCAGCCCGCGCACACCCAGTCCGGGCGTACCGTCCGGGTCAGTCAGCCCGCGCACACCCAGTCCGGGCGTACCGTACGGGTCAGTCCGCGCCGCGCGTACCGTCCGAGTCAGCCAGCCCGCGTACAGTCAGCCCGCGCCTACCGTGCGGGTCAGCCGCCCGTCTGAGCGCCCAGCTCACGCGCCGCCTCGGTCAGGTCCTTCGCCGTGTCGATCGCCCGCCAGTACGCCCCATGGGGCAGCGGGTACCCGGCCAGTCGGCGCTCCCGGGCCAGCCGCGGGAACGTCGTCCGCTCATGGTCACCCTGGTCCGGCAGCATCCCCGTGAACGCGGGGGAGAACACGTATACACCCGCGTTGATCAGATACGGCGAGGGCGGCGACTCGATGAAGTCCGTGATGTGGCCGAACGCGTCCGTCTCCACCGCACCCCACGGAATCCGGGGCCGGGCGAGGGCCAGCGTGGCCGTGGCGTCGCGCTCCGCGTGGAACGCGGCCATCTCCCGCAACGAGAACCGCGTCCAGATGTCGCCGTTGGTGGCGTACCAGGGCTGCTCCGGATCGGGCAGCCGTCGCGCCGCGTACTTCAGCCCGCCGCCCCGGCCCAGCGGCTCCTTCTCCACCACGGTCGTGACGCGCAGCGGCAGCACGGCGGAGTCCAGCCACTCCTGGAGCACCTCGGCGAGATGCCCGCAGGACACCACGGCGTCGGTCACGCCCTCGGCGGCCAGCCAGGAAAGCTGATGGCCGATGATCGGGGTCCCGGTACCCGGGATCTCGACCATCGGCTTGGGGCGGTCATCGGTGTACGGCCGCAGCCGCGACCCCTGGCCACCGGCGAGGATCACGGCCTGCGTCGGATACGTATGCATGCCACGCACGATATGCGGTGCCCGTGTCGGGGCAGGCGCCCTGACGCTTCAGCGCGTACGTACGGTCACGTCAGCACGTACGGCACCGCCCGGCGGTCGGCCCGTACGTACGGCCTGACGTGGCCGTACGCACGGCACGGCTCAGCTGAACTGAGCGACCCCCGAGGCGAACGAGGTGTCGCAGACGGGACGGGAGAAGCGCTGGGCGCGCGTCGGGCCGTACTGCTCGACCGCGGCCTTGCCGAGCGCCTTGGCGATCGACATGCAGTGCCGCGCCAACGAGGGACGCTGCTCGACGGCGCGCTGGAGGCCCGTGAGCGCGGTGCCCGGGTCCTTCTCCTGGAGCTCGACGAGCAGCTTGTCGCGCAGGATGTCCTGGGCGGCGCGGGGCTTCGCGGGCGTGGACACGGTCTCCGAGGAGGCGGCCAGCAGCGTGGAGTCTTTGTCCGTTGCCGCCCACGGAACGCTGGTGACCGCGAGGGTCCCGGAGAGCACCATGACGACGGGCAGGACGAGGGCGAAGGATCGGCCGAGGCGCCGAGCGGTGTGGGTCACGCAGTCGAGCGTAGCGGTCGGTGGTGACTTGGTGACATTTCGTCACTCTCGTGGGGGATGGTTCGACGCGTCCTTTCGAATGCCAGGTTGACGAACCGGGGGGAAATGCCCTGTGTGCCGGGTTATTTGACGCCGCGCCGCACTGAAACCCGAACCCACCACGGACCACGCAAACAGCCCCGCACCTCCGCGAAGGGGGTACGGGGCCGAGCGTACGACAGGGAGAGCGGGCCCCGCCCGTGGGCGAGGCGCTCGCCGGTACCGGCTGTTACGTCAGTTGGTGAGGCGCTCGCCGGTCGAGGTCGCGAAGACGTGCAGCTCGTCCGGGCGCGGGACGACGTGCAGCTCCGTGCCCTTCTCCGGCACGGCACGGCCACCGACGCGGACGACCAGGTCCTTGTGCTCGCCGGCGACCTGTGCGCCACCGTAGACGAACCCGTCGGCGCCGAGCTCCTCGACGACGTTCACGGAGACGGCGAGACCGGCCGGCTGGTCCGAGGAGTCCTTGGAGAGGGCCTTCGCGGCGGCGCCACCGTGCTCGACGATGTCGAAGTGCTCGGGGCGGATGCCGACCGTGACGGTGGTGTCACCGCGGTCCGCGGCGGCGGACAGCGCCTCACGCGAGACCGGGACGACGCTGTTGCCGAACTTCACGCCACCGTCGGTGATCGGGACCTCGATGAGGTTCATCGCGGGGGAGCCGATGAAGCCGGCGACGAACAGGTTCGCCGGGCGGTCGTACATGTTGCGCGGCGAGTCGACCTGCTGGAGCAGCCCGTCCTTCAGCACCGCGACCCGGTCGCCCATGGTGAGGGCCTCGACCTGGTCGTGGGTGACGTAGACGGTGGTGATGCCGAGGCGGCGCTGGAGCGAGGCGATCTGCGTACGGGTGGAGACACGGAGCTTGGCGTCGAGGTTCGACAGCGGCTCGTCCATGAGGAAGACCTGCGGCTCCCGCACGATGGCCCGGCCCATCGCCACACGCTGACGCTGACCACCGGAGAGCGCCTTCGGCTTGCGGTCCAGGTAGTCGGTGAGGTCCAGCATCTTGGCGGCCTCTTCGACCTTCGCCCGGATGTCGGTCTTGTTCACACCGGCGATCTTCAGCGCGAAGCCCATGTTGTCCGCGACGGACATGTGCGGGTAGAGCGCGTAGTTCTGGAACACCATGGCGATGTCCCGGTCCTTGGGCGGCAGGTGCGTGACGTCGCGGTCACCGATGCGGATCGCACCGCCGTTGACGTCCTCGAGACCCGCGAGCATGCGCAGGGAGGTCGACTTGCCACAACCGGAAGGACCGACGAGGACGAGGAACTCACCGTCCGCGATGTCGATCTCGAGCTGGTCCACGGCCGGCTTCGTGGAGCCGGGGTAGACGCGGGACGCCTTGTCGAACGTGACACTGGCCATGCTGAATCTTCTCCTCAACCGGCAGGAACGTGCCGGACGATCCGAGTAGGGAGTGGTCTGGTCCACTGAGGTGAACCTGCGGTGACGTTACCTGGCGTTCATGTGTCCTGTCAGTACCTCTTGGGTCACGAAAAGCTCGCCCGGTGAACGGGAGATGTGGGACAGGGATGCCAGAGCAGCCGTCTTTTGACCCGGCCCCCGTACAGGGGGCCTTCCTGCTTCGACACCCACGGCCGACCGGACACCGCCCTGGAGGCGACACCCTGCCGGTCTCACACGGATTCCACAGGCGTTACGGCCGACGGCCCGTCGGTCCGGTACGCACTTTTCTACGTTCCCTGAGCCGCCTGAGCCGTCGGCACCACGTCCGGCACCACATCCTGCACCACGTCCGGCACCTCGGACGCCTTGATCATCGAGGGCATGGCCCGCCCCGGTGGCAGCGCCGACGCCACCAGCTCGTACAGCCGCATCCCCTCCTCCCGGAGGTTCCGTGCCGCGTTCACATCGCGGTCGTGCACCGCTCCGCACCCGCCGCACGACCAGCCGCGCACGGCCAGATCCAGCTTCGGCCCCGTCACCCCACATGCGGAGCAGCGCCGCGTCGACGGGAAGAAGCGGTCCACGACGACCAGCGTTCGGCCGTACCACGCGCACTTGTACCGCAACTGCCGCAGCAACTCGCCCCACGAGGCGTCCAGGATCGCCCGGTTCAGCCCCGCCTTTCGCCGACGGCCCTTCCCCTTCGGGGACCGTACGAGAGAGGCGATGGACAGGTCCTCCACCACGAGCACTTGGTTCTCGCGCACGAGGCGGGTGGTGAGCTGGTCCAACGTGTCTCTGCGGACATCGCCGATCAGGGCGTACAACCGGGCGATCTCCTGCCGTGCCTTCTCCCTGCTCCTCGATCCCCTCTTCTTGCGGTGCAGGCTTCGCTGAAGCTGCGCGAGCTTCGCCCCGTACTTCTTGAGCAGCCTGGGGTGGTCCACCTTCTCCCCGTCGTCCAGCGTGATCAGCGCGGCCAGCCCGAGATCCAGACCGACCGCACGCGGCGCGCCGCCTTCCCGCAGGAACACCGGCGGCAGCGGCTCGATCAGCTCCTCCACCAGCACCGAGACGAAGAACCGCTCTGCCCGGTCACGGTTCACGGTCAGCTTCACCGGCCGCGTCCCCGCCGGGAGCGGCCGGGACCACCGGATACGCAACGGCCCGGACTGCTTGGCCAACGCGATCAGCCCCGTCCCCGGCCGCTCCGGGTCCTCCACCCAGCGGAAGCCCGTACGGACATAGGTCGCCGAGTCCCGGGAGCGGCCCTTCTTCTTGCGCTTCGGGTGCTTCGTCGAGCCCCTGAAGAACTGCCCGAACGCTGCATCGAGATGGCGGAGTGCCTGTTGGAGAACGGTCGACGACACCTCCCGCAGCCATCGCGTCCCCTCAGCGTTCCGCCAGCCCGTGAGAGCCCGGCAGGACTCGGCGAACCCGAGGGACACCTGGTGCTCGCGCCATGCCTTGTCCCTCAGGGCGAGGCCTTCGTTGTAGACCCAGCGGCAGGCGCCGAACGTCTTGATCAGCTGCTCGGCCTGGGCGGGGGCGGGGTAGCAGCGGTACCGGTAGACACGCTGGCGGGTGCCGGCTTCCGGGGTCCGCCGCTGCATCGGCACGGCCACCCGCTGCTGGTGCTTGACGCGGTCGGGGATGCCCAATGCCTTGTACGTGACGCGCTCGGCGCGCTTGGCCTCCGCGTCGGTGACGCGGCTCCGTCCGTCCTCCCCTGTGGCCTTGACCACGGCCCCTCCCCCTGCCCGCTGTCCGGATGGCACTTCAGTGCGTTCAACGAACAGGTGAGTGAGTGGTTACGGCCCTCCGATATGCCTCTCCGTGGGGGAGCGGGGCTGTGTAGAGTTGTGGCGTCTTGGCGTGCGTCCATAACGCGCGTCCTTGCCTCCTTAGCTCAGTCCGGCCCAGAGCGATGTACTTGTAATACATAGGTCGTCGGTTCGAATCCGACAGGAGGCTCAGCGCAAAGCCCAGGTCAGATCCGTTCTGACCTGGGCTTTCTTGCTGTTTCGGCGGTGTGCTCAAGAGGTCTGGATCGAGCTGTTGGCGCCGATCGTCAGCTCGACCTCTTCACCCGTTCCGGTGAACTTGCGGACGATCCAGGTACGGGCGTCGATGGCTGTGCCCGCGCCGGTCGTGTACGCCGGTACATGGAGGACCGGGCCCGCCGGATCCGCCGTGCGGAGTTCCGCGTCCGTGGCCGCTCCGTCGGAGAAGCGCAGGTAGAGGTCGAGCGGGTGTGGGGCTGCCGCGAAGGTGTGGGGGTTGGGCAGGCCCTGGATGCGGCAGCGGGCGCCTGGGAACAGGTGGGTGTGGCTGCCGACGGCCAGGAACGTGGTGGCGCCGTCCGGTTCGATGGAGGGCTGGGGCATGGGGGGCTCCCGGAGTGGGTGGGGTGGTGGGCGTGGTCCTGTCCACTCTGCGGGGGAGCGGTGGGGCCCGGTCCCGTCCACTCTGCGGCGGGGCGTGCGCTTTGGTCCGTGTGACTTGCTTGTGTCGTGCGGCCGTTCCCCGTGGTTTTCGCTGTCTTACGCCACCCGTCGCGGCTTACGCCACCCGTCGCGGCTTACGCCACCCGTCGCGGCTTCCGCCCGCCTCGCGGCTTCCGCGCGGTGGCGGTGCGTGAGGCGGGCGGGCAGGCACGGGGCAGTGGCCGGGCGGGGCGGGGTCAGGCCTTGGTCGCCGGTGCCGTTTCGGGGGTCGTCGAACCGGAGGTCTCGGTCGGCTGGAGCGGTGCCTTCGTCGTACGTACGGGAATGAGCGCGGCGACCACCGCCGCCGCCAGGCCCACCCCGCAGCCGATCAGCATCGCGACGCGGAAGCCGTTCTCGGAGGCGAGCGGGAAGCCGCCGAAGTCGGTCGTCATGCGGGCCAGGACCACGCCGATGACGGCTGCCGCGAACGACGTACCGATCGAGCGCATCAGGGCGTTGAAGCTGTTCGCCGAGGCGGTCTCCGACTGGGGCACCGCGCTCATGATGAGGGCCGGCATGGCGCCGTAGGCGAAGCCGACGCCCGAGTTGCAGACGAGGGTGACGATCAGCAGGCTCCACGGGGAGCCGGAGCCGATCAGGGGGACGGAGAGGCCGTAGCCGGCGGCGATGAGCAGGCTGCCGACGGCGAGGGTGACTTTGGGGCCCTTGGCGGCGGAGAGCTTGGCGCCGACCGGGGACATCGCCATCATCATCAGCCCGGCCGGGGCCATCCACAGGCCCATGGCGAGCATCGACTGGCCCAGGCCGTAGCCGGTGGCCTCGGGCAGCTGGAGCAGCTGGGGGACGACCAGGGACTGGGCGTACATCGCGAAGCCGACCAGGATCGAGGCCGTGTTCGTCATCAGGACCTGGGGGCGGGCGGTGACGCGCAGGTCGACCAGCGGGTCGCGCAGGCGCAGCTCCCACCAGCCCCAGGCGGGCAGCAGGACGAGCACGGCGGCGAAGAGGGTGAGCGTCGTGGCGCTGCCCCAGCCCCAGTCGGCGCCCTTGGATACGGCGAGCAGGAGGGCGATCAGGGCGGCGCCGAGGCCGATGGCGCCGGGCAGGTCGAAGCTGGTGGTGGTGGTGGTGGTGGCGGGGCGGTCGGCGGGGACCAGGGCCAGGATCAGTGCGCCGACCGCGATGGCGAGTACGGCGACGACCCAGAACAGCACCCGCCAGCTGGTGTTCTCCGCGATGGCGGCGGCGAACGGCAGGCCCAGTGCGCCGCCCACGCCCATCGACGCGCTCATGATCGCGATGGAGGGGCCGAGCTTCTTCGCCGGGACGACGTCCCGCAGCAGGCTGATGCCGAGGGGCACCACGCCCATGCCGAGGCCCTGGAGGCCGCGGCCCGTGATCATCGGGACCACCGAGGACGACAGGGCGCAGACCACCGAGCCGAGGACCAGGGGTACGAGGGAGACGAGCAGCATGCGCCGCTTGCCGTACATGTCGCCGAGCCGTCCGGCGACGGGGGTGGAGACCGCGGCGGCCAGCAGGGTGGCGGTGATGACCCAGGAGGCGTTGGACGCGGAGGTGTCGAACAGCGTCGGCAGCTGCGCGATCAGCGGCACCACCAGGGTCTGGGTGAGCGCTGCCACGATGCCCGCGAAGGCGAGGATGCCGACCACGCCTCCCGGGCGGGCCGCGGGTCCTTCCGGGTGGGCCGCAGGTTCCTCCGGCCGGGTTGTGGGGGGTGAACTCTCCACGGAGTGTCTCCTTCTCGGCCCTTATGGGCCTGTTGCCGGTGTCTGTGCCGGGGGCGCGCCGGTGTCGGTGCCGGAGTCGTTCCGGTGTCCGTGCCGGTGCTGGTGCCGGGAACGGTGTCTGTGCCGGCGCCGGTGTCTGTGTCTGTGCTGAGGTCTGTGCTGAGGTCTGCGTTCGACTATGCAAGGTACATGAAATGTGCATCATGCATGGCTTATGCATCGTACACATCTATCGTGATATACCTGGTCACAAGCTCGCCCCGTCCCGTGGCAGTGCGAGCGAGCCTGAGCCGAAGGAAGCGGACGCGTGGACATGCCCCTCGACCGGATCGAACGCGAGACCATGCTGCTCGGCCGGTACATGCACCTGCTCACCCCGCGTGTGGAGTGGCGGCTCGATCGCAGCGCCTACATCCTGCTCAGCCGGATCGAGGTGGAGGGCCCCATGTCCATCAGCCAGCTCAGCGAGGCCTTCGGTCTGGACGCCTCCACCCTCAACCGGCAGACCGCCGCGATGCTCCGCGCCGGCGTCGTCGAGCGCATCCCGGACCCCGACGGGGGCATCGCCCGCAAGTTCGCCATCACCGACGAGGGCGCGCGGCGGCTCGACAGCGACCGCAGCCGGAACGTGGCGGGCCTGGCGAAGGTCATGGCCGGCTGGACGCCCGAGGAGGCCGAGCAGCTCGCCGACTCGCTCAGCCGTCTGAACCTCTCCATCGAGCGTCTCGACGGGCGGCCCTGGCCCCGCGACTGACCCCCGTGGACCCGTGCCCCCCGTGCCCCCCGTGGACCCAGTGGAACCGCGTGGACCCCGTGGCCCAGGCGGCGAACCGCCCCGGGCGCTGATCACCCTCTCCACCTGTGCGACGCCCGAGGACGACGCGGCCGGGAACTTCTGGCGGGACGGCCTCGGCAGTCCGGAGCACCGGATCGACGAGGTGGGTGTGCTGGTGGCGGAGCGCCCCGCGCGGTAGGCCGGTTTCAGTGGCGGCCGGCCAGGCGGTCCGCCGCCTTCGCGATGGGGTCGGTGCCGGGGCGGGGTGAGGCCGTCTCGCGGCGGTCGGCGGCCCGGTAGGCGGCGTACAGGCCGTGGACGCCGAGCCAGCGGAGGGGTTCGGGTTCCCAGCGGCGGACCTTGTGGTTGACCCAGGGGAGGGTGGTCAGGTCGGTGGGGCCCGCCTGGCCGGAGTCCTGCTGGATCAGGTCGCGCAGGGTGCGGGCGGCGAGGTTGGCGGTGGCGACGCCGGAGCCGACGTACCCGCCTGCCCAGCCGAGCCCCGTGGAGCGGTCCAGGGTGACGGTGGCGCACCAGTCGCGGGGGACGCCGAGGACGCCGGACCAGGCGTGGTCGATGCGGACGCCCGCGGTGGTGGGGAAGAGGCGGACCAGCAGGTCGCGCAGGGCGGTGATGGTGGCGGGCCGGGTGCGGCCGTCGTGGTCGGTGGCGGAGCCGTAGCGGTAGGGGTGGCCGCGGCCGCCGAGGGCGATGCGGTCGTCGGCGGTGCGCTGGGCGTAGAGGTAGGCGTGGGCCATGTCGCCGAGGGTCTCGCGGTCCTGCCAGCCGATGGTGTCCCAGATGCGGGCGGGGAGCGGTTCGGTGGCGATCATGGAGGAGTTCATCGGGAGCCAGGTCCGCTTGAGCCCCTTGAGGCCGGCGGTGAAGCCCTCGGTGCAGCGCAGGATGTAGGGGGCGCGGACGGTGCCGTACGGGGTGACGGCGTGCTTGGGCTTGATCTCGGTGACCGGGGTCGACTCGTGGATCGTGACGCCGAGCGCCTCCACGGCGTCGGCCAGCCCTGTGACGAGCTTGGCCGGGTGCAGCCGGGCGCCGTGCGGGGTCCAGGTGGAGCCGACGGCTCCGGTGACATGGACGCGCTCGGCGGTCTCGCGGGCGCCGCGCAGGATCCGGTCGGTCTCCCCGAAGGCGATCTCGACGCTGTGGAAGTCCTTGAGCCTGGCGAGTTGGGCCGGGGTGTGGGCGACCTCCAGGACGCCGCCCTGGTGGATGTCGGCCTCGATCTTCTCCTCGGCGGCCACCCGGACGACCTCGCCGACCGTCTCGTTCATCGCCCTCTGGAGCCGTACGGCCGCCTCGTGGCCGTGCGCCTTGGCGTACCGTTCGCGGCCCGCGATGCCGTTGTACAGCCAGCCGCCGTTACGGCCGGAGGCCCCGTAACCGCAGAACTTGGCCTCCAGCACGGTGATGTTGAGGAAGGGGACGGCCTTCTTCAGGTAGTACGCCGTCCAGAGGCCGGTGTAGCCGCCGCCGACGATGCAGACGTCGGCGCTCGCGTCGCCGGGCAGGGGTTCGCGGGGGGCGGGGGTGCCCTCCTGCGCGTACCAGAACGATATGCCGCCGTTGACGGTACTGACGGTGTTCATGATGTCCCTGGTGTCCCTGGTGTCCCTGTCCGGTGCAGCCGGTGCGCCGGTGTCCCTGTCCGGTGCGCCGGTATGCCGGTATGCCGGTGTCCGATGTGGTGCTGAGCGTATGTGTGGCGGGACGTTACTGCCCGGCGGGGCGTTTCGTCTTCTGTGCCGGTCGCTTTCGGGTGGTGTGGGTGGTGTGGGTGGTACTGGTGGTGCGGGTGAGGGGGTAGCAGGCCAGGCCGGTCAGTACGGCGGTGACGTGGCCCAGGTCGGTGAAGGTGCGGCCGTCGGCGACCAGGGGGACACCGTAGAAGACGAGGACGGCGAAGGCGTAGAGGTACCGCCAGGGGTGCGGCACCCGGTAGGTGAGGACGGCGACGACCCCGGCGAGGGCGTAACCCACCCCGTCGTCCAGGGTGTTGGTGGAAGAGGCCGGGGCGTGGCCGTGCCGGACGGCCCAGGCGAGGACGCCCGCGACGACCAGGATGGCCAGGACGTGTGCGGCGGCGGCGACCGTGAGCCAGCGCAGGGTGCCGAGCCAGTGTTCGGCGGTGGCGTGGAAGACGGTGAACAGGGCGGCGTACGGGAGCCAGCGGCCGCCGTCGATCCACAGCGCGCCGTAGGTCAGGGCGCGGACAGGGGTCTGCGACAGCTCGCGGAGGTCGGTGGAGCGCTGCCGCAGGAAGTCGTCCTCGAAGGCGGGCGGCATCCGGTGCAGGACGACGGTGGTGACGAAGAGGGCGCCCAGCCAGACGTACGTGCCGGGGGCGGTGGCGATCCAGTGGCGGACGGCGCTGCTCCGGTGGCGGGCCGCGCTCCGGGCGTTCCCGCCGTGGTGGCCGGTGGCGGGGCCCGGCTGTTCTCGGGGCATGGTCCGATTGACGCACGCCCCTAGGATCCATGGCGTGATTGACATCCCGGACGAACTGATCGCCTCTCAGTACGCATACAACGGTGCGGCCGGGCGGGCCTTCGTCGCCGCGCTGCCGGGCCTCGCCGGCCGGTTCCTGGAGGAGTGGGGGCTGCGGCGGGACGGGGCCGCGATGTACGGCATGTGTGCGCTGGTCCTGCCGGTGGTGCGGGAGGCGGACGGGGTACCGGCGGCGCTGAAGCTCCAGTTGGTGGACGAGGAGACGGTGGGCGAGCCGGTCGCGCTGCGGGCGTGGGGTGCGGCGGGGGCCGGGGCGGTGGGGGTGCTCGGGCACGACCAGGAGACCGGGGCGCTGTTGCTGGAACGGCTGGATGAGGGGCGGCCGTTGTCGGGGGTGGCTGGGGTGGCTGGGGTGGCCCGTGGGGGTGTAGTGGCTGGGGTGACCCATGGGGCTGGGGTGTCGGGGGTGGCCCGTGGGGCTGGTGGGGCTGGTGGGGGTGTTGGGGGCTGTGGGGGCGGTGGCGTGGTTGATGTGGCCGGGGCGCGTGAGGCGGTGACCGTGCTCGGCGGGGTGCTGGCCCGGCTGGCGGCGGTGCCCGCGCCGGACGGGTTGCGCACGCTGGGCGATGCGGTGGAGCGGATGCTGGCGGCGGCCCCGGAGGCGGCCGGGCGGCTGGCCGACGCCTCGGAGCGGCGGCTGCTCGCGGACTGCGCGGCGGCGGTGCGGGAGGTGGCGGGTGAGCCGGGGGACCGGTTGCTCCACTGGGACCTGCACTACGACAACATCCTGGCGGGGCGGGCGGACGCGGGGCGTGCGGGGGAGTGGGTGGCGCTCGACCCGAAGCCGCTGGCGGGGGACCCGGGGTTCGAGCTGTTCCCGGCGCTGGACAACCTGTTCGACGCGGGGGAGGTGGTGTGGCGGTTCGACGCGTTGACGGAGGCGCTGGGCATGGAGCGGGACCGGGAGCGGGCACGGGCCTGGACGCTGGGCCGGGTGCTCCAGAACGCGGTGTGGGCGGTCGGGGACGGGGAGCGGGAACTGGCCCCGGACCACGTGGAGATCGCGCGGCGGTTGCTTGCGGTGCGGTGACGGTCTGCGGTGGCCGGGGCTGGGGGCTGTGGCCTGCGGTCTCGTGGAGGGGCGGTGGCGCCTACGTACGGGGCCTCTGGTTGCCGCGAAACAACGAGGCTTTCCGCCGGGCCTGCCGGAGGGCTTCGGCCCTGCACCGCGCCGAAGGGGGCTGTTTACGCTGGTCCCATGATCCGTACCGCTACGCCTGACGACGTCCCTGTCCTGCACGCCTTGGTGCGTGAACTCGCCGCGTACGAGAAGGCCCTCGACGAGGTGGTCGCCTCCGAGGAGCAGTTGCGGGAGGCGCTGTTCGGCGAGCGGCCCGCCGCGTACGCGCACGTGGCGACGGCTGATGACGGCGGTGGCGGCGGAGGACAGGACGGCGGAGACGGCGGCGGGGGTGAGGTGGTCGGCTTCGCTCTGTGGTTCCTGAACTTCTCCACCTGGCGCGGGGTGCACGGCATCTACCTGGAGGACCTGTACGTCCGCCCGGACCGGCGCGGCGGCGGACACGGGAAGGCGCTGCTGGCGGAGCTGGCGCGGATCTGCGTGGAGCGCGGGTACGGGCGGCTGGAGTGGTCGGTGCTCGACTGGAACGCCCCGTCCATCGCGTTCTACGAGTCCCTCGGCGCGCGGCCGCAGGACGAGTGGACGGTGTACCGGCTGACGGACGGGGCGTTGGCGCGCCTGGGAGGCGCGGGCGACCGGCTGGTGCCGGAGGGCCGAGAGCCGAAGGCCGAGAGCCGAAGCTGACAGCTGACAGCCGAGGGGACGGGGGCCGGTCGGGGACCTGAGGGCTTGGGCCACCGACGGCACGCCCTGATCACGGCACGTCGGCACCTCGGCGCCCCGGCACGTCGGCGCCCCGGCATCGCGGAGCCCCGGCGCCCCGGCGCCCCGGAGTCAAGGCGTCACGGCTCCAGCACCACCTTGCCGATCGTGCCGCGGGTCTCCAGTGCGCGGTGGGCGGCGGCGGCTTCGGCGAGCGGGTAGCGCTGGATCGCGGGGCGCAGCCGGCCGGCGGCCGCTTCGGCGAGGGCGCGGGTCTCCAGGGCGCGCAGGCCGCCGCCCCGCTCGATCAGCTGGGGGCCGAGGACGGAGGTGGACGTGATGGCGCGCTCGGCGAGCTCCTCCGGGGTGAAGGTGAGGGGCTGCCCGTCGTGGAGCCCCTCGCCGGACCAGCCGTAGACGATGTGCCGGCCGTCCTTGCCGAGCAGGTCGACCGCCCTGCGGGCGGTGGTCCCGCCGACGGAGTCGTAGACGACGGTGGCCCACAGGCCGGTCGCGTCGAGGAAGGCGCGGGCTTGGTCGGGCCAGTCGGGGAGGGTGTAGTCGAGGGCGAGGTCGGCGCCGTTCGCCTCGGTCCGGGCGGCCTTGGCGGGGCCTCCGGCCAGGGCGATCACGGTGGCCCCGGCGTTCTTGGCGTACTGGACGAGGAGGGTTCCGATGCCGCCCGCGGCCGCGGTGACGACGGCGACGGAGTCGGGGCCGAGGTCGGTGAAGCCGAGGATGCCGAGGGTGGTGCGGCCGGTGCCGATCATGGCGACGGCTTCGGCGGCGCCGAGGTTGCCGGGGATCTCGTGGAGCTTGTCGGCCTCGGTGACGGTGAGTTCGGCGTATCCGCCCGGTGCCGTGCCGATGTGGGCCACGACGCGCTTGCCGAGCCAGTCGGGGTCGGTGCCCTCGCCCACCGACTCGACGGTTCCGGCGACTTCGCGGCCGGGGATGGTGGGGAGTTCGGCGGGGGCGGGGAAGGGGCCGGTGTGCCCTTCCCGCAGGGCGGTGTCCAGGAGGTGTACGCCGGCCGCCTCGACGGTGATGCGGACCTGGCCGGGGCCGGGCGTGGGGTCCTCGGTCCGCTCGTACGTGAGGTTCTCGGCGGGGCCGAAGGTGTGGAGGCGGATGGCGTGCATGGAGGGCTCCCTCGTGCGGTGGCGCCCGCACGGCTGCGGGCGGTGACCCCAGCCTCGTACCTCAAGTCTGGTTGAGGTCAACCCCGGACCGCGTCCGGTGGTGTCCGTGCGGGATGCCCCGGGGCGTTGGCGCTCCGTGGCTGTCAGTGGGGTGCGTCACGATGGGGGGTATGGCAGCGAGCGCGGGCAGGACGACCAGGGGCAAGAAGGACACCATCGCGGCGGCACGGCGCCCGGACGTGCGGCTGCCGCCGCTCGTTCCGTACGGGGGCGAGGGGCTGGAGCCGGACGGCGACTACGACGGGGTGCGGTTCGACGGGGTGGACCTGGCGGACGCGTCGGGGCCGGGGGCGCGGTTCATGGACTGTGCGCTGGAGGGCTGCGCCCTCGACCGTACGGAGCTGGCGCGGGCCCGCTTCATCGACTCGGTGCTCACGGGCGTACGGGGTGTGGGCACCGACCTCGCGGGGGCGTCGCTGCGGGACGTGGAGGTGGTGGACGCGCGCCTGGGCGGGGTGCAGCTGCATGGGGCGGTGCTGGAGCGGGTGGTGGTGCGGGGCGGGAAGATCGACTACCTGAATCTGCGCAAGGCCCGGCTGAAGGACGTGGTCTTCGAGGGCTGCGTGCTCTCCGAGCCCGATTTCGGTGACGCGCACCTGGTGCGGGTGGAGTTCCGGGACTGTGTGCTGAAGCGGGCCGACTTCAGCGCGGTGCGGATGGAGTCGGTGGACCTGCGGACGGTGGCCGAGCTGGACATCGCGCGCGGGGTGGAGCGGCTGGCGGGTGCGGTGATCAGCCCGGCGCAGCTGATGGAGCTGGCCCCGGCGTTCGCGGCGCAGATCGGGGTGCGGGTGGAGGGGTGAGGTGTCCGCAAGGGGCCGGGTGGGGGCGTCCGCGGGGGGTGTGCGGTCAGATACGGGGGAAGCGGGCCTGGAGGTCCCAGATCACGGGGTTGTCGGCGAGGCCCTCGTGCATGTCTGCCAGGTCGGCGATCAGGTCGTGCAGGAAGTCGCGGGCCTCGCGGCGCAGCAGGGAGTGGCCGAAGGTGAGCGGGGGCTCGTCGCCGGGCATCCAGTCCGCCTCGACGTCGACCCAGCCGAAGCGCCGCTCGAACAGCATCCGGTCCGAGGACTCGGTGAAGTCCAGCTCCGCGTACTGCCGCCGGTGGGACCGGTTGCCGCGGGGGTCCTGGTCGATCTGCTCGACGATGTCGCACAGCGCCCACGCGAAGTCGAGCACCGGAACCCATCCCCAGGCTGTGGACACCTCGCGGTCGGCCTTGGTGTCCGCGAGGTAGACGTCACCGGAGAACAGATCGTGCCGCAGCGCGCGGACGTCCGCGCGGCGGTAGTCGGTCTGCGGGGGGTCGGGGAAGCGTCGGGAGAGGGAGTAGCCGATGTCGAGCACGGATCGATGGTGTCATGCCGGGTCGCGGAGGGCCGACACGATCGAGTGAAGGGGGCCGTTATGCCTCACGCATATGCCGGAGGTTCCCTAGCCTCCGGCATATGGTCAGTTCGCCTCATGAGGCTCATCATCGGATCTTCCAGGAGAATCCGGGTCTTTTCGCGAGTGCCTTCCGCGCCTTGGGCATTCCCTTTCCGGAACCTGTCGCGGTCTCGCTCATGGACACGGATCTCACGGAGATCAGGCCGCTCGAACGGCATGTGGACACGTTGCTGCGCATCGACCTGGCCGGAGGCGACTGCCTCCTGCTGGCCATCGAGGCCCAGGGCAGGAAGGACCCGGACAAGCGGAGCAGCTGGGCCTACTACCTCGCCCACCTCTACGCGAAGTTCCGGTACCCGCCGGTGCTGCTGGTCGTCTGCCGGGACAAGGGGACGGCGGAATGGGCGGCCGAGCCCATCCGCATCGGTCTGGAGAAGCACCCGAGTCTCTCGGTGTTCCCGCTGGTGCTCGGTCCGCACAACGTGCCGGTGGTCACGGATGCGGTGAGAGCCGCCGAAGACCTCCCGATGGCTGTCTTCTCCGCGATCACCCATAGTAACGATCACGACATCGCTGCCATACTGGACGCGCTTGCCGAGGCCCTCCGGGCCACGGATGCCGACGCCGCAGCGGTCTTCGCCGAATTCACCGAAGCGGGTCTGGGCGCCACCCCGGCCCGTGAGATCTGGAGGAACCTGATGGGCACTGGTCTCAGTCACTTCCGTGGCATCGTCGCCGAAACCTTCCGTGACGAAGGCCGCGACGAGGGCCGTGTGGAAGGCCGAGTGGAGAGCCGCGTCGAGGACATCCTGCGGATTCTCGAGGTGCGCGGTGTCGCGGTGCCGGAGGAGGTGCGGCAGCGGATCACTGCCTGCGCGGATCTCCCGGTGCTCGATGTGTGGTTCGAGCGGGCCGTTACGGCGCCGACCGCCGACGCGGTGTTCGAGGAGAGCTGACCGGGGGCCGCCCGGCAGGGTCTGGTCCCGCGCGTGATCCGGCGACGTTCACGCGCGCTCCGACGACGTCCGGCGCGTGCTCCGACGACGTTGACGCGCGTTCCGACGACGTCCCGCGACCAGCCCAGGGCAGGCGGCCCCTTCCCGTCCGCCGGGCCCGAATCCGGCGCCTAGGATCGACCGGTGAACCTCCGAGCCCCGGCCGCCACCCCCTTCCTGCTCGCCCTCGCCCTCCTCGGAGCGGGCTGTTCCGGTGGGGTCGAGGGCACCCCGGGCGCGGTCGGGCTCCGGGACCCGTACTTCCCGGGGCTCGGCAACGGTGGCTACGACGTCACCCACTACGGCCTGGAGCTCGACGTCGACCCGGCCGCCGACCGGCTGCGCGGCACGGCCACGATCACCGCCCGCGCCACCCAGGACCTGAGCGCCTTCCACCTCGACCTGGCCGGGCTCGACGTCGAGGGCGCCACCGTGGAGGGGAGCCCGGCGGCCGTGAACCGGGCGGGCAAGGAGCTGACGCTGCGTCCGGCGGCCCGGGTGGAGGGCCGGCTGCGCAAGGGGCGCACGTTCACCACCGTCGTGCGCTACTCCGGCTCCCCGCAGGCCGTCACCGACGCGGACGGTTCGAAGGAGGGCTGGCTGCGGACGGCGGACGGGGCGGTCGCCCTCGGCGAGCCGACCGGTTCGATGGCCTGGTTCCCCGGCAACCACCACCCGAGCGACAAGGCCGCGTACGACATCGAGGTCACCGTCCCCGATCCGCTGACGGCCGTCTCCAACGGGGAGCTGGTCTCCCGGCGTACGGAGAACGGCCGTACCACCTACCGCTGGCGGACCGTCGAGCCGATGGCGAGTCACGTGGCGACGCTGGCCGTCGGACGGTTCTCCACCCGGCAGTCGGTAACCCCCGACGGCATCCGGCTGTTCACCGCCGTGGACCCGGAGTCGGACGCCGCGAGCAAGGACGTGCTGGACGAGATCCCGGCCGTACTGAAGTGGGCGGCGGAGAAGTTCGGGCCGTACCCCTTCACCTCCGCCGGGGCGATCGTGGAGCGCACGGGCGACTCGACGTACGCCCTGGAGACCCAGAACCGGCCCGTCTTCCCGGGCCCGCCCGACACCGCGCTCCTCGTCCACGAGCTGGCCCACCAGTGGTTCGGGAACTCCGTCACCCCCGCCACCTGGCGGGACCTGTGGCTCAACGAGGGCTTCGCCACGTACGCGGAGTGGCTCTGGGCCGCCGACCAGGACGACGTACCGGTGGGGGAGAGCTTCGACGCGGCGTACGAGGACGAGGCCAACTGGGCCTTCCCGCCCGCCGATCCGCCGGGCGCCGCCCATCTGTTCGACCCGCCGGTGTACGGGCGCGGCGCGATGGTCGTCCATCGGATCCGGCTCGCGATGGACGACGACGCGGGGTTCTTCGCCCTGGTCCGAGGATGGACGAAGGCCCATCGGCACGGGAACGCCTCGACCGAGGACTTCACCGCGTACGTGGAGGAGGAGACCGGCCGGGACCTGACGGAGCTGTGGGACGCCTGGCTGTACGGGAAGAGCCGGCCGCCCCGGGAGGGGTGACCGGCTCTTCCCGTACCCGCCGACCGTGAGCGTTACGTGACGTTGACCCCGGTCCAGGTGGCCGAGACCGCCTTCAGCTCCTCGCTGTCCGCGCCGAACAGGTCGGTCGCCGCCTTCTCGGTCGCGACGCGCGCGTCCGCGTAGTCGGTGGTGGAGGTCATGTAGACGGAGAGGGCCTTGTACCAGATCTGGTACGCCTTCTCCCGGCCGATGCCCGTCAGCGTCGAGCCGTCGGCGGTCGGGGAGTCGTAGTCGACGCCGTTGATCGTCTTCTTTCCGCTGCCCTCGGCGAGCAGGTAGAAGAAGTGGTTGGCGACGCCGGAGGAGTGGTGGACGTCCAGGTTGCCGAGGTTCTCGTCCCAGTAGTCGGCCGAGCTGCCGTCCTTGCTGGGCTGGTCCATGTAGCGCAGCGGGGTGCCGTCGCCGTTGATGTCGATCTTCTCGCCGATGAGGTAGTCGCCGGCGTCGGAGGCGTTGTCGGCGAAGAACTCCACCGAGGTGCCGATGATGTCGCTGGTCGCCTCGTTGAGGCCGCCGGACTCGCCCGCGTAGTTCAGGTCGGCGGTGGCGGAGGTGAGGCCGTGGGTCATCTCGTGGCCCGCGACGTCGATGGCGGTGAGCGCGTTCTTGTTGCCCTCGCCGTCGCCGTAGGTCATGCAGAAGCAGCTGTCGTCCCAGAAGGCGTTGACGTACGCGTTGCCGTAGTGGACCCGGGAGTACGCGGCCTTGCCGTCGCCCCGGATGCCGTCCCGGCCGAGCGCGCTCTTGTAGAAGTCCCAGGTCTTCGCGGCGCCGTAGTGGGCGTCGACCGCGGCGGTCTGCCGGTCGTCGCCGGTGCCGTCGCCCCAGATGTCGTCGTCGTCCGTGACGAGTTCGCCGGTGCCGGAGGAGCCCTGCTTCAGGTCGTACGTCCGGTGGCCGCCGCGGTCGCCGTCGGTCAGCTCGAAGCCGGAGCCGGCCGCGGTGGTGGTGATCTCGACCTCGCCGCTGTACTGGCTGTGGCCGGTGCCGGTCTCGATCGCCTCGTAGCTGTGCAGCTTCTCGCCGGTCGTGGCGTCGGTGATGGTGTGGACGCGGCTCGGCGTGCCGTCCTTCTGCACGCCGGTCTTCACGGTCTCGAAGGCGAGGGCGGGCTTTCCGTCGCCGCCCGCCCAGATGACCTTGCGGGCGTCGGCCGCCGTGCTCTTCAGCTTCGGGGTGGTCGAGGCCACGGCTATCTTCGCGTCCGTCGCCCTGTCGACGCTCTTGAGCCTGCCGTCGGCCGCAGTGTGGGTGACGAGGTCGCCGCCGAGGACGGGCAGGCCGTCGTAGGTGCGCTCGTAGCGGGTGTGGACCGTGCCCTGGGCGTCCGTGATGACGTCACGGACGATCAGCTTCTCCTGGCCGCCGAGGTTCAGGGCCTTTGCCGCCGAAGCGGTCTGCGCCTGGGCCGACTCGATGGCGGTGGCGCGCTGGGCCGAGGAGTTGACGCCGAGCGCGGCAGCCGTGGAGGGGGCCGCGGAGGAGGTCGGCGCGTCGCTGCCGTTGCCGCTGTCGCCGGACGTGGCGACCGCTGACCCGGTCTGGACCCCGGCGACCACCATCGCGGCGACGGCCGCGAGCGCTGCGAGTCGACGGGTGGTGCGGGAGGTGCGAGGCGTACGAGGAGTGCGAGGGGTGTGGTCGGTACGGGAGTTGTGGGGGGTGGTGTGGAGGTTCACGTGTGTTCTCCGTCGGTCGTCCTGTGGGGGGACTACGAGCGGAGAGCGTGCCACCGAATGAGCGGAATTGACGGTGTGCTGACAATTGCCTCACAAGTTTTTGACCAGCTCTTGTCCGACTGGGGCGCCTGAGTGTCCGGTATTCGGTGGAGTGGTGTGATTGTGCCGTGCCATACGCGGGAGTTGGCGGAGCGTCGTGCCCACGCGCGGGAGCCCCCGGCCGCATGCGCGGCCGGGGGCTCCCGTGGAGCTGGGGTGTCGCTCGGGTCAGAGGTTGACGCCGAAGTCGCGGGCGATGCCGCTGAGGCCGGAGGCGTAACCCTGGCCGACCGCGCGGAACTTCCACTCGGCACCGTTGCGGTAGAGCTCGCCGAAGACCATGGCGGTCTCGGTGGCAGCGTCCTCGCTCAGGTCGTAGCGGGCGATCTCGGTGCCGCCGGCCTGGTTGAGGATGCGGATGTAGGCGTTGCGGACCTGGCCGAAGTTCTGGCTGCGGGTCTCGGCGTCGTAGATGGAGACCGGGAAGACGATCTTGTCCACGTCGGCCGGCAAACCAGCCAGGTTGACGTTGATCTGCTCGTCGTCGCCGTCGCCCTCACCCGTGACGTTGTCACCGGTGTGCACGATGGTCTGGTCCGGCGTCGACTTGTTGTTGAAGAAGACGAAGTGGCCGTCGGAGACGACCTTGCCGTCCGTGTTGACCGCGATGGCCGAGGCGTCGAGGTCGAAGTCGGTGCCGGTGGTGGTGCGGACGTCCCAGCCGAGGCCGACCGTGACGGCGGTCAGGCCCGGGGCCTCCTTGGTGAGCGAGACGTTGCCGCCCTTGGACAGGCTTACAGCCATGGGAAGTCCCTTTCCTCGTCGTGTGCGGGCATTCGTGCCATCACGAAAGCTACCGTCACCCGTCCTAACGCAATCAGCAGACCATGAGGTTCCTGTTCGTTTTACTTTCTTTGCCGAACTTCCTCCTGAAGAGGCGTCGGAAGGGGCGTCGGAAGAACCGTCGGGAGAGTTGTCGGGAGCCGATTGGGGCCCCTGGGTGCCGTCGGCAGGCGCCTGGAAGGGACCTCGGGGGCAAAAGAAGGTGACGAACCGGGCTCGGGGCGGGGAACATGGGTGTCATGTCCGGGCCCTATGTCATCCGCGGTTCGGTCTCCTTGCCGGAGGCCGAGCTCATGTGGCGTTTCTCGCGCTCCTCCGGGCCCGGCGGCCAGCACGTCAACACCAGCGACTCCCAGGTGGAGCTGCGCTTCGACCTCGCGGCGACCGACGCGCTCCCCGAGGTGTGGAAGGCGCGGGCGCTGGAGCGGCTCGCGGGCAGGCTGGTGGGCGGGGTGGTCTCCGTACGCGCCTCCGAGCACCGCTCCCAGTGGCGCAACCGCGAGACGGCCGCCGTCCGGCTCGCCGCGCTCCTGGCCGAGGCCACGGCGCCGCCGCCCAAGCCGCGGATCAAGCGCAAGGTCCCGCGCGGGATCAACGAGCGCAGGCTGCGCGAGAAGAAGCAGCGCGGCGACACCAAGCGCGGGCGTTCGGGCCGGGACTGGTAGCCCCACCGGCGCCCGACAGGAACCGCCTCCTGGGGGCCCAGCGTTCGACAGGGCCCGGCCCCCTCGGGGCCGCCCCTCAGGGCCCGCAGGGGCCCTCCGAAACCGCCCCCTCAGGACCGCCCCTGAGGGGTTAGAGCGCCCGACAGCGCCCGGCCCCCTCGGAACCGCCCCCCCAGGCCCCCAGGGCCCCCTGAAACCGCCCCCCTGAAACCGCTCCCTGAAACCCCATCACCCCAACTGCCGGTACCGCCCCTTGAAGTACGTCAACGGGTCCCCCTCCGGGCTCGGCAGCTCCGCCGTCAGCACCCGTCCGATCACCAGGGTGTGGTCACCGGCCACCACGCGCTGCTCCGTGCGGCACTCCAGCGTCGCCAGCGCCCCGCTGATCAGCGGGGCGTGCGCCACCTCGCCCCGTACGTACGGCAGGTCCTCGAAGAGCAGCCGGTCGCTGATCCGGCCCTTCATGGCGAACCGCCCCGCGATCTGCCGCTGGCTCGCCGCCAGGACGGAGACGGCCCACAGGGGTTGCTCGTCGAGCAGGTCGTCCATCCGGGAGCCGTTGCGCAGGCTCACCATCACCAGGGGCGGATCCAGGGACACGGACATGAAGGCGGTGGCCGTCATCCCGACGTCCTCGCCGCGGCCCTCCTCGTCGAGCGGCGGCTCCTGGGCGGTGACCAGCACCACTCCGGCGGCCAGCCGCGCGAGTGCTGCGCGGAACTCGTCGTTGCTCACCCCCTCAGCATGCGGGATGGGCTGGGGGCGCGGGGTGGGGGAAGTCGTCGGGAGCACACCCAAACGCTAACCGTGTGCGACCGGCGGCGACATCGGGCCAGGGGACCAGGATGGTTTCGGCCAGTCCTAGGACTTCGGTCCGACCGCTCCGGCGGGTTGACCGTGGCCGAATAGCCATGGCTGGATTTGCGCCAGGAAAACGACGGAACCTCCGAAGGGTCACTCGCACCCCTGAACCATCTGTTGTGACTTGGGTCACAGAGTCCATTTTCTGCTGACCCTGTGTACCGGGTGCACAGCTCACTGTGATTCAGTGGCCGTGACACTGCAACAAGTACGTCGATATGAAACCTGGAGTTGCTGTCGAGGTCTCGGGGAGTGCGAGCGATGGAGGCCGAGTCGGAACCCTACGTCCGCCTTGCGACCATGCGGCAGCTGCACCAGGCCGTCGCTGATCTCAACACGGCGCGGAGTCTGGCGGACACGCTGCAGACCGTGGCGGACGGCATCGTCACCGGTCTCGGCTACGAGCTGGGCTGCGTCAACCTGGTCCGGCCCGACGGCGACCTCGTCATCGCCGCCTTCGCGGGCAACGCCGCCGCCGAGGCCCTCATCACCGGCCGCGTCGGCTCCCGGGCCTCCTGGGAGCGCCGGCTCTCCATGGGCGAGTCCTGGGACCAGCTGCGGTTCATCCCCCACACCGAGGGCTGGGTCCTGCTCGACGACGACGTACCGCAGTGGCACACCGAGGGCCCCGAGCCCCGGTTCGAGGACGAGTGGCACCCGCTGGACCGGCTCTACGCCCCGATGTACGCCTCCGGGGGCGGACGGGACCTCCTGGGGGTCATATCCGTCGACCGGCCGCGCAACGGGCGCCGCCCCGGCGCATGGGGGCGCGAAGCGCTCCAGATGTACGCCTCCCAGGCCGCCATTGCGATCAGCAACGCTCGTCTGCGAGCAAACATGCAGCGCGCCCTGGTCAGGCTGGAGCGCGAGCAGCAGGCGCTGCGGGCCAGCGAGGAGTCCTTCCGGCAGGCCTTCGAGTACGCGCCCAGCGGGATGGCCATCGCCGAGATGGGCGGCGACCAGCACGGCCGGCTCCTGCGCACCAACGACGCCCTGTGCCGGCTGCTCGGCCGCCCCGCCTCCGTACTGCGCCGGTACTCCTTCGCCGACCTGGTCCACCCCGAGGACATCGGCACCCTGCTGCGCACCTCCGCCGAGGGCGGCCGGGCGGAGCTGCGGCTGGGGCGCCGGGACGGCACGTACCTCTGGGTCTCCCTGCGCAACTCGGTCGTCGCCGACACCGCCGACGGGCCGCGCTTCCTCCTCACCCATGTCGAGGACATAGAGGAGCGCAAGCGCCACGAGCTGAACCTCGCCCACCGCGCCTCGCACGACGCGCTGACCGGGCTGCCCAACAGCGCCGAGCTGCGGTCCCGCCTCAGCGCCCGGATCTGCGAGCGGCCGAACTCCCCGGCCACGACCGCGATCGAGGCGCTGGACGCGGCGTACGGGGACGTGGAGTCGTCCCTCACCCACGGCTACCAGGCCGAGGGGTACGAGGGGGAGGCGGCGCCCGGCGGAGGGCTCTACGACCACCATGTGCACACGGTCGCCCCGGACACGGAGCACGACGACGGGACGAAGGGGCTCGCGGTCCTCTTCTGCGACCTCGACGGCTTCAAGTCCATCAACGACCGGTTCGGCCACCACACGGGCGACGCCGTTCTCATCGAGGTGGCGCGGCGGCTGTCCACCTGCGTCCGGGACGGTGACACGGTCGCCCGGCTCGGGGGTGACGAATTCGTCGTTCTCGCGGACGGCCTCGGGGCGGCGGACGCCGCTGACCTGGCCGTACGTCTGCGAAATGCCATTATTCCGCCCATAAGGGTCGACGGGCGCGCCGTCCGGGTCGGGGCGAGCTTCGGCATCGGCTGGGCGGAGTGCGGGATGAGCGTGGAAGAGGTCCTGCGCTCCGCCGACCAGCGGATGTACGTCGAGAAGCGGTCGCGGTCGAAGGTTCACCGCAGGGCCGGATGACGTTCACGCCCGCCTTCTCCCCCTGCCGCGTACCCCTGCCTCCGGGCCCGGTCCACCCGGTGATCGCAATTCGGGCTGTGCTCCGTTCGAGGTAGGCTCGGCCGGTCGGCGACGGCTGGCGACATGGTGAGGAGTGACCCAGGGATGACGGCCGGAAACAACGGCGCGAGCAAGCCCGAGGACGACGATCCGTTCGGCTACCTGTACGCGGACGGACAAGCGGCAGGCGCCCAGCCGCCCGGCCAGGGCGGTTACGGCTACCCGGGCCCGGCCGCGCAGCCGGGCGTGCCCAGGACGTCGTACAACCAGGTGCGGACGGTCGGGGAGCGCCAGTACGGGCAGCAGCAGGTGCCGCAGCAGGGGTACGGCTACCCGCCCCAGCAGAACTACGGCCAGCCGCCCGCGCAGCAGTACAACCGGCCGAACCCGCAGTACGCGGCCCCCGAGACCTACCCGGGCGGCGCGCCCCCCGCGCAGCACGGCTCGGTGCCGGGCGGCGGCTCCGGCGGCCGGGGCGGTCCGAACACCAAGGCGCTGCTGATCGCGGCGGTCGCCGTGGTCGCGGTCGTCCTCATCGGCATCGGCGCCGCGCTGCTCTCGGGCGACGACGGCGACAAGGACAAGAAGAACGAGGCCGTGTCCTCGGAGGGCCCCGCCGGTGAGGTGAAGGAGTCCGACAAGGCCGACGAGCCGGAGAAGAAGACCGACGAGACGCCGGCCCCGGTCGAGCTCCCGAAGCAGGACGCGGCGACGCTGACGCTGGGCGGCACGGCTTCCCTGGACAGCTCGGTCAAGGGCGCCAAGGGTGCCAACGGCAACTACATCAACCTGAACGAGGTCGGCCGGTCGGCCACCTGGACGGTCGAGGTGCCCGAGGCCGGTGCGTACACCCTGTACGTGACCTACGGCGTGCCCGGCAAGGACGCGAAGACGACCCTGACGGTCAACGCGCAAGAGCCGCGCGGCATCAACATGAAGAACTTCGCGAAGGCTGCCGAGGGCGACCTCGAGAAGGGCTGGACGAACACGTATGCGTACGTCCAGCTCGACAAGGGCTCCAACACCCTCAAGCTCTCCTGCGAGACGGGCGACGAGTGCGACGCCAACCTCGACCAGCTGGAGCTGAAGGCGGGTCACATCCAGTAGGACGGCTCCCCGCGAGCCCACGCCTGTACGCCCTGACCGCCCCCGAGGTGGTCAGGGCGTCGGCGTGTGCGGAGGGTCAGGGGGCCGTGGTGTACGGCTCCACCCTCACCCGCGCCAGCAGCTCCGCGTAGGCCGCCGCGTCGAACTCCCCGGCCGTCGGGGCCAGTACCGTCGCCGTCGACAGGGCCACCGCGCGGGCCAGCCGGCCGGGCCAGTCGAGCCCCTCGGCCAGGGCGGAGAGCAGCCCGGCCACCGCGGAGTCACCGGCTCCGGTCGGGTTGCCGCGTACGGGCGCGGGCGGGGCGGCACGCCAGGTGCCTTCCGGGGTGTCGGCGAGGACGCCCTCGGGGCCCAGGGAGGCGATCACCGCGTGGGCTCCGCGGCGGCGGGCGTCCCGGGCGGCGCGCAGCGGTTCGCGGAAGCCGGTGAGCTGGGCCAGCTCCTCCGTGTTCGGCTTGACCAGGTCGGGGCGGGCGGCGATGCCCCGGCGCAGGGGTTCGCCGCTGGTGTCCAGGAGGACGGGTACGGAGGCGGCGCGGGCGATCCGGACCAGCTCGGCGTAGGCGCCGACGTGGATGCCGGGCGGCAGGGAGCCGCAGAGGGCGACCGCGTCGGCGTCGGCGACGAGCTCCGCGTACGTCCGCAGGAGCGTGGCCCACTCGGCGGCGCTGACCTGCGGTCCCGGCTCGTTGAGCTGAGTGGTGTCGCCGGTCGAGCGGTCGGTGATCGCGAGGGTGCGGCGGGTGTTCCCGGCGACGGGGACGAGGGCGTCGCGCGGTGGGAGCGGGGCCAGGAGGTCGCGCAGGACGCCTCCGGTCGCGCCGCCGGCGAAGCCGGTGACCACGCTCTCGTGGCCCAGCGCGCCCAGCACCCGGGCGACGTTCAGCCCCTTGCCGCCGGGGCGTTCGGCGACCTCGCCGACCCGGTGGCTGGCGTGCGGGACGAGCGCGTCGACGGTGTACGTCACGTCGAGCGCGGTGTTCAGGGTGACGGTCAGGATCATCTGGTCCGGCCACCTCCCTC
This sequence comes from Streptomyces sp. NPDC007346, assembly GCF_040703535.1. Taxonomy (NCBI): domain Bacteria; kingdom Bacillati; phylum Actinomycetota; class Actinomycetes; order Kitasatosporales; family Streptomycetaceae; genus Streptomyces; species Streptomyces sp. NPDC007346. The sequence goes on along the minus strand of NZ_JBEYKR010000052.1, from coordinate 17,980 downwards.
GATCCGTCGGGCCGTCGGTCCGTGGCCCATGGCCGATGCCCGTGGTCACGGGCCTGTTGATCATGTCAAAGGGAGGGCGGCCGGGCCCAGTCCTCGGGCCCGACCGCCATCTCTTCGTTACGTGGGGGAGAGCTGGTGTCCTCAGGCCGTCTTCGGCTCGATGATCCACTCGCCCTTGCGCATGACGCCCGTCAGGGCGAAGTCCTCGTCGAGCACCACCAGGTCCGCGTCCTTGCCCGGCTCCAGCGAACCGACCCGGTCGTCGACGCCCAGGAGGCGGGCGGGGTTGGCGGAGATGGACCGTACGACGTCCTCCACCGGAATCCGGTCGATGGTGACGGCCCGGCGGAACGCGGTGTCCAGGGTGAGGGTGGAGCCCGCGATGGAGCCGCCCTCCACCAGCCGGGCGACGCCGTCGCGGACCTCGACGGCGAGCGGGCCCAGCTGGTACTGCCCGTCGCCGAAGCCGGCCGCGTCCATCGCGTCGGTGATCAGCGCGACCCGGCCGGCGCCCTTGTGGTGGTAGGCCAGCTCCAGGGTGGCCGGGTGCAGATGCGTACCGTCGTTGATCAGCTCGACGGTGATCCGGTCGTCCTCCAGGAGCGCGGCGATCGGGCCGGGCTCGCGGTGGGCGAGCGGGGGCATCGCGTTGAACAGGTGCGTGGCGACGGTGGCGCCCGCGTCGATGGCCTCGACGGTCTGCTCGTACGTGGCGTCCGTGTGGCCGATCGCGGCGATCACCCCGTGCTCGGCGAGCAGCCGTACGGAGTCGATGCCGCCGGGCAGCTCGGTGGCGAGGGTGACCATCCGGGCGGCGCCGCGCGCGGCGTCGACCAGCTTGCGGACCTCGGCCGGGTCCGGGTACCGCAGCAGCTGCTCGCTGTGGGCGCCCTTGCGGCAGGGCGAGATGAAGGGGCCCTCGAAGTGGATGCCGGCCAGGTCGCCCTGTTCGACCAGCTCGGAGAGGATGCCGGCGCGGTGGGCGAGGAAGTCCATCTCGCCGGTGACCGTGGAGGCGACCAGGGTGGTGGTGCCGTGCTCGCGGTGCGTACGGATGCCGTGGAGGACCTCGTCGACGGTGCCGGAGGTGAAGGAGGCCCCGCCGCCGCCGTGGTTGTGCATGTCCACGAAGCCGGGGACCACCCAGTGGCCGGTGAGGTCGACGACCCGGGCGTCCTGGGGTGCGGAGCCGGCGATACGGGTGGACTCGACGGTCACCCGGCCGTTCTCCACGGTCCCGGTGGGCAGGACCACCCGGGCGCCCGCGAGGACCGTGCTGTCTGCTGCGCGTCCGGCCATCAGGCGGAAACCTCCGTGGAGAGTAGATCCCAGGCGAGCAGCCCCGCGCCCAGGCATCCGGCGGTGTCCCCGAGGGCCGCCGGGACGATGTGGGGCAGCTTCTGGAACGTGACGCGTTCCTCGACGGCCGCACGCAGTGGTGTGAACAAGGTTTCCCCGGCCTCGGCGAGACCGCCACCGATGATGAGCGTGCTGGGGTCCAGCAGGGTGAGTGCGGTGACGAGCCCGGCGGCGAGCGCGTCGACCGCGTCCCGCCAGACGCCGATCGCCGCCGGATCGCCCGATTCGACGGCCTTGGCGCAGTCGGCGGCGTCGGCCTCGGGGTCCCCGGAGGCGGCGGCCCAGGCCCGGCTCACCGCGGAGGCGGAGGCGAGGGTCTCCAGGCAGCCGCGCTGGCCGCAGCCGCACTCGGGGCCGTCGGGGCGGACCACGATGTGGCCGATCTCCCCCGCGTGCCCGTGGGCGCCCGCCTCGATGGCGCCGCCGATGCCGATGGCCCCGGCGATCCCGGTGCCCAGCGGCACGAACAGGAAGCGGTCGGCGCCCCGGCCCGCCCCGATCCGGCCCTCGGCGAGCCCGCCGGCGCGGACGTCGTGGCCGAGCGCGACCGGGATCCCGCCGAGCCGCGCGCCCAGCAGGGCGCGCATCGGTACGTCGCGCCAGCCCAGGTTGGCGGAGTAGACCGCGATCCCCTTCTCGGCGTCGATGATGCCGGGCACGACGACCCCGGCGGCGACGGCGCTCTCGCCGAGGTGCTCCTGGCCGTAGGCGCGCAGATCCGCGGCGAACGCGAGGATGGTCTCGACGACCGCGTCGGCGCCGCGCTTCCGGCCGGTGGCCCGGCGCGCCTCGTAAAGCAGCGTGCCGTCGGTCCCGACCAGTGCGGCCTTCATTCCGGTGCCGCCCACATCGAGGGCGATGACATGTCTCACGAGAGACAGTTTCGCCCGCCGACCCCTAAAAGGTCTAGTCCACTAGCGAGGTTTGTTGCGCACCCATACAAAATGATGAACGAGTGAAGGCGGACCGTTTCCTGCCGGAAAGCCACGAAATGGGCACCCGGGGCAGGGCTCGTACGGTCCACGCTCGACCAATGGTCTGGACCAAGATACGGGTTCGGGGCCTCGACTGCCAGTGCGCGTAAGCCAGTTGTGGCCTCCGGGGTTCCCATACGTTGCCGAAGCGATACGCCGGTGGTGTAGACCTCCCCCTTCGCTGTGGGGGAAAATCGCAGTTCATCCGGACGGTGGCAGAGACGGGTGGCGACGCTGCGGCCGGCCGGCGAGAGGTCCGCACGGTGACGCCGCGCCCACCGTCCGTGAGCCAAGGTGATCGACGAGGATGGGCGAGGCTGTGCAGCGGCGCTTTACGGTTCTGACCGCGGTGGTTGCCGCACTGGGTATGACGGCGACACTGTCGGGCTGTGGCGGTGACGGCGGCTCGGGCGACGTCACCCTCAAGCTGGTCGCCGCCGACTACGGCACCACCGCGGCCAACAGCTCGGAGAAGTACTGGAGCGGTGTCGCGGCGGGCTTCGAGAAGGAGCACCCCGGCATCAAGGTCGACGTCAACGTCCTGCACTGGAAGGACGTCGACCGCGAGGTCGCCGAGATGGTGAAGGCGGGCAACGCCCCCGACATCGCCCAGATCGGCGCCTACGCCGACTACGCCAAGACCGACAAGCTCTACACCGCCGACCAGATGCTCGCCATCCGCACCCAGGCGAACTTCCTGCCCTCCCTCACCGACGCGGGCAAGGTCGACGGCACGCTGTACGGGCTCCCGTTCGTCGCCAGCACCCGGCTGCTCTTCTACAACGAGAAGCTCTTCACCCAGGCGGGCCTCGACGCCCCCAAGACCTGGGACGACATCCAGAAGGACGCCACCGCGCTCAAGGAGAAGGGCGTCAAGTTCCCCTTCGCCCTGCCGCTCGGCCCGGAGGAGTCCCAGGCCGAGACGCTGATGTGGCTGCTCAGCGGCAGCGGCGGTTACGTCGACGACGTCGGCTCGTACGACATCGACTCGTCCCAGAACATCGCCACGTTCACCTGGCTGCGGGACAACCTCGTCGGCAAGGGCCTCACCGGACCCGTCGAGCCGGGCAAGCTGGACCGTGCCAAGGCGTTCAAGGCGTTCACCGAGGGCGAGGTCGGCATGCTGAACGGCCACCCCACCCTGATGGAGGAGGCCGAGGCCAAGGGCGTCAAGGTCGGCATGGTGCCGCTGCCGGGCGTCGACGGGCCGACGAAGGGCTCGCTGGGCGTCGCCGACTGGATGATGGGCTTCAAGCAGAACGGCCACCGCCAGGAGATCGGCAAGTTCTTCGACTACGCCTACTCCGACGAGAACGTGCTCGCCTTCGCCGACGAGTACGACATGCTCCCGGTGACCGGCAGCGCCTCCGCCGAGATGGAGACCGACACCAAGCACGTGAAGCTGCGCGAGTTCCTGGCGGCGCTGCCCAACTCCCAGCTGCCCCCCTTCGGCAAGACGTCCTGGGCGACGGTGAGCGAGTCGATCAAGACGAACATCGGCGAGGCGGTCGCCCCCGGTGGCAGTCCGGAGCGGGTGCTCGGGGCGATAGCGGCCGAGGCGACGAGGGCCGAGGGCGCGGAGTAGGCAGGCAGGCGGGCGCGTCGGGGCCGGTTGCGCGGTTAGGTTGGTTGTATGACCGCTTCCGACGCCGAGCCCGCGCCTTCCGCCCGGGGGCTGTCCGACCGTGACCGTGCTCTGCTCGCGCTGGAGCGGAGGCCGTGGGCGGGGCCCGGGGCGAAGGAGCGGGCGATCCGGGAGGAGCTGGGGATGTCCCCGGTCCGCTACTTCCAGCTCCTCAACGCGCTGATCGAGGACGAGCGGGCGCTGCGGGAGGATCCGGTCACGGTGAACCGCTTGCGCCGGCTGCGAGCGGAGAGGCGTGAGCGGCGCTGACGGCCCGTGTCGGGGGCCGGGCCCGCCCCCGTGCCCGCCCGCACCCCGCTAGGCTCGACCCCATGGGCAGCCACTCCGTACAGCCGCCGATCCCGACCCCGACCACCCCGGCCGGCCGCGAGGGCCTGGACGCCATCCTCGCCCGCCCCGGCCGCGCGGTCATCGCCCTCGACTTCGACGGCACGCTCGCCGACATCGTCCCCGACCCCGAGCAGGCCCGCGCCCACCCCGGCGCCGTCCCCGCACTCGCCGCGCTCGCCCCGAAGGTCGCCTCGGTCGCCGTGATCACCGGCCGCCCCGCAGGCGTGGCGGTCCGCTACGGCGGCTTCGCCGGCGTCCCCGGCCTCGACCACCTCGTGGTCCTCGGCCACTACGGCGCCGAGCGCTGGGACGCTGCGACCGGCGCCGTGAACACCCCCGCCCCGCACCCCGGCGTCGCCACGGCGAGGGCCGAACTCCCCGGCGTACTGCACGAGTTCGCCGCCTGGCACGGCACCTGGATCGAGGAGAAGGGGCAGGCCGTCGCCGTCCACACCCGCCGCGCCGACGACCCGCGGGCGGCCTTCGAGACCCTGCGCGGCCCCCTCGGCGAGCTGGCCGCCCGCCACGGCCTGGTCCTCGAACCGGGCCGCCAGGTCCTGGAGTTGCGCCCACCGGGCATGGACAAGGGCGTCGCGCTCGCGGAGTACGTACGCGAGGTCGGCGCCGAGTCCGTCCTGTACGCGGGCGACGACCTCGGAGACCTCGCCGCCTTCGCCACGGTGGAGAAGCTGCGCGGCGGCCAGGACGGCATCCCGGGGCTGCTGGTGTGCAGCGGCAGCGCGGAGGTGCCCGAACTGGCCGAGCGCGCCGACCTGTCGGTGCCCGGCCCGGCCGCGGTGGTGGACTTCCTGGCGGCCCTGGCGGAGCGGCTCTGAGAGGCGGGCCCCGGGGGGCGCCCGGCCGCCCCCCGGCCCCTCACTCCTGCCGCAGCGCCTCCAGCTGGTCCAGGAACCACTGCTGCGGCGGCAGCGCCGTGGCCGCCTCGGCCAGTCGCTTCGTACGGCCGGTCCGCTCCTCGGCGCTCATCGACAGGGCCTCGTGCAGCGCCTCGGCCGTGCCCACCACGTCGTACGGGTTCACCACGATCGCGTCCTCGCCCAGCTCCTCGTACGCCCCCGCCTCCCGCGACAGCACCAGGGCGCAGCCGTGGTCGGAGACGACGGGGACCTCCTTGGCGACCAGGTTCATGCCGTCGCGGATCGGGTTGACCAGCGCCACGTCCGCCAGCCGGTACGCGGCGAGCGAGCGGGCGAAGTCGTCCTTCACGTGGAGGACCACGGGTGTCCAACCGTCCGTGCCGTAAGCCCCGTTGATCTCGGTGGCCAGGCTCTGCACCGCCGCCGTGTAGTCCCGGTAGACCGAGAGGTCCTGGCGGGAGGGGTAGGCGAAGGCCACGTGGACCACGCGTTCGCGCCACTCGGGGTGGGTCTCCAGCAGGGCCCGGTAGGCGTGCAGGCCGCGCACGATGTTCTTGGACAGCTCGGTGCGGTCCACCCGGACGATGGTCTTCCGGCCCTCGCCCACCTGCTCCCGCAGCGCCTCCATGCGCTCGTCCACGTCCGCCTCGTGCGACCGCTGCCGCAGGAAGTCCGCGTCGGCCCCGAGCCCGTGCACCCCGATCCTGGTGCGGCCCGTCCCGCCGAGGATCTCCGTACAGCAGCCGATGAACGCGTCCGCCCACCGCCGGGTCAGGAACGCGGCCCGGTCCGCGCCGAGGATGCCGTGCAGCAGCTGCTCGCCGATGTCGTCGGGGAGCAGCCGGAAGTAGTCCACCGGGGCCCACGGGGTGTGCGAGAAGTGGCCGATCCGCAGATCCGGGCGCAGCTCGCGCAGCATGCCGGGGACCAGGGCCAGGTGGTAGTCCTGCACCAGGACCGCCGCCCCCTGGCCCGCCTCCTCGGCGAGCGCCTGGGCGAAGGCCCGGTTGTACGTCTCGTACGAGGCCCACTGGCGCCGGAACTCCGCGTCGAAGACCGGCTCGACGGGGGTCTGGTAGAGCAGGTGGTGGACGAACCAGAGCACGGAGTTGGCGATGCCGTTGTACGCGTCGGCGTGGACCTGGGCGTCGATGTCGAGCATCCGTACGCCCGGCTCACCGACCCCGCGCCGCACCGCCTCGCGGTCGCCGTCGCCGAGGGCCGCGCAGACCCACAGCTTGTCGTCGACGGCGCTGAGCCCGGAGACGAGCCCGCCGCCGCCGCGCTTGGCGTCGAGCGTGCCGTCCTCGCCGAGCGTGTACGTGATCGGGCCGCGGTTGGAGGCGACGAGGACCTGGGCAGTCGAGGGGGTTGCGTGCTCGGAGACCATGTAGCGGAACCTAGCCCGTTCGGGAAGCCCCCAAACGCGCGGGCCGCCCGGGAGGCCCCCTCACGCCGCGTGGCGCTCCGCGTACTCCTCGATCTCCCGCATCGGCGGCCGCTCCTCCGTGTCCACCGCGTGGGTGCGCGCCACGAACCCCTCATCGCCCCGCTCGAACTGCGTCAGCGCGGGCCGCACCAGATGGCCCCGGGAGAGCCGCAGCTGCGCCGTGCGGTAGATCGCCGCCGCCATCCGGCCCAGCGCCTGCCCGTCCTGGTGGCGGTGGCGCCGCACCCCGACGTCGACCTGGCCCAGCGCGTCCAGCCCCACGGTGTGCAGCGCGTCCACCAGGAGCCCCAACTCCACTCCGTAACCGACCGGGAAGGGCAGCCGCTCCAGCAGGGACCGCCGCACCGCGTACTCGCCGCCCAGCGGCTGCACGAAGCCGGCCAGCTGCGGCCAGTGCAGATTGAGCAGGGGGCGTGCCACCAGCTCGGTGACGCGACCACCCTGACCTGCGGTGTCACCCAGCGGACGGTCGTACATCGCCTTGACGAACTGGACGGTGGGGTCGGTGATCAGCGGCCCGACCGTCCCCGAGACGAAGTCGGCGGAGAAGTCCTTGAGGTCGGCGTCGACGAAGCAGACGATCTCACCGCTGGTCACCAGGAGCGACCGCCAGAGCACCTCGCCCTTGCCGGGCAGGGCCGGGACGCGGGGCAGGATCGCGTCCCGGTGGACCACCCGGGCTCCCGCCGCACGGGCGACGGCGGCGGTGGCGTCGGTGGAACCGGAGTCGATCACGACCAGTTCGTCGACCAGCCGGACCTTCTCCATCAGCTCCCGCCGGATCGTCGCCACGATCGCGCCGACCGTGGCCTCCTCGTTCAGCGCGGGCAGCACCACACTCACCGAGGTGCGGTGCGGGTCGGCGTTCCGGGCGTCGGTGAGCCGGTCCAGCGGGCGGTCGGCGGACGACCAGGAACGCCTGGTCAGCCAGCGTTCCACCTCTTCGAGCACGGTCGGGACTCCTCGTATGTGATCCATCTCGCGGTGCGGACGACTATCTCAACAGTCCAGTCCTTCGGTTACAGTCTTGAACAACGCGGATGACCGTCGCATGTCGGGGTCCGTCCGCACACAAACGCCTGGATCGAAGATCCAGTGCCACAGAGCTCATCCAGAGGGACTGAGGGAACGGCCCGTTGAAGTCCCGGCAACCCTCCTACCGACCGCGAGGTCACGGTGGGGAAGGTGCCAATTCCGTCTTGTGGCGAAACGCGTCACAAGGAAGATGAGGAGAAAGGGCCTCCGCCATCATGGCTGTTCAGACTGTTGCAGGTAACACCGCTTCTTCTTCCGCCCCGGCCGTCGACCTCGGTCCCGCCGCGGCGCTCTCCTGCCGCGAGTGCGGCGAGCGTTTCGAGCTCGGCCCCCTCTTCGCCTGTGCGTCCTGTTTCGGGCCGCTGGAAGTGGCGTACGACCTGCCCACCGGCTCCCCCGAGGAGCTGAGGAAGCGCATCGAGGCCGGCCCGAACAACATCTGGCGCTACGCCCCGCTGCTGCCGGTCCCCGCCGACGTCGCGGAGAAGCCCAACATCAACCCCGGCTTCACCAAGCTGGTCAAGGCCGACAACCTCGCCCGTGAGCTGGGCGTCACCGGCGGTCTGTACGTCAAGGACGACTCCGGCAACCCGACGCACTCCTTCAAGGACCGGGTCGTCGCCATCGCCGTCGAGGCCGCCCGCGCCTTCGGGTTCACCACCCTCTCCTGCTCCTCCACGGGCAACCTGGCCGGTGCCGTCGGCGCCGCCGCCGCCCGCGCCGGACTGCGCTCGTGCGTCTTCATCCCGCACGACCTGGAGCAGGGCAAGGTCGTCATGGCCGCGGTGTACGGGGGCGAGCTGGTCGGCATCGAGGGCAACTACGACGACGTCAACCGCTTCTGCTCCGAGCTCATCGGCGACCCGCTCGGCGAGGGCTGGGGCTTCGTCAACGTCAACCTGCGCCCGTACTACGGCGAGGGCTCCAAGACCCTGGCGTACGAGATCTGCGAGCAGCTCGGCTGGCGGCTCCCCGACCAGATCGTCATCCCGATCGCGTCCGGCTCCCAGCTGACGAAGATCGACAAGGGGTTCCAGGAGCTGATCAAGCTCGGCCTCGTCGAGGACAGGCCGTACAAGATCTTCGGCGCCCAGGCCGAGGGCTGCTCCCCGGTCTCCGCCGCCTTCAAGGCCGGCCACGACGTCGTACGGCCCCAGAAGCCGGACACCATCGCCAAGTCGCTGGCCATCGGCAACCCGGCGGACGGCCCGTACGTCCTGGACATCGCCCGCCGCACCGGCGGCGCGGTGGAGGACGTGAACGACGAGCAGGTCGTAGACGCGATCAAGCTGCTGGCGCGTACCGAGGGCATCTTCGGCGAGACGGCGGGCGGCGTGACGCTCGGCGTGACGAAGAAGCTCGTCGAGGCCGGCGTCATCGACCCGACGCTCACCACCGTCGTCCTGAACACCGGTGACGGGCTCAAGACGCTCGACGCGGTCTCCGCGACCTCGCAGGCGACGGCCACCATCAAGCCGAGCCTGGACGCGTTCCGCGCCGCGGGCCTCGCCTCCGCCTGACCCACCGAGTCCGAGTCCGAGACCGCGTCCGAGACCGCCGTCCGCGTCCGAGACCGCGTCCGAAGCAAGAAGGGCACCCACCATGAGCGTCAAGGTCCGCATCCCCACCATCCTCCGCACGTACACGGGCGGCCAGGCCGAGGTCACGGCGGAGGGCGCGAAGCTCTCCGAGGTCATCGCGTCCCTGGAGAAGGACCACCCGGGCATCGCCGCACGCGTCCTGGACGACCAGGGCAAGCTGCGCCGCTTCGTGAACGTGTACGTCAACGACGACGACGTGCGCTTCGAGAGCGGCCTGGACACGGTCACCCCGGACGGCGCCGGCATCTCGATCATCCCGGCCGTGGCCGGCGGTTGCTGAACCCCCTGGGGCCGCCGCGCCCCCACCGCGCCTTCGCCTGACCCCGGTTGCCCCCTCCGCGACACAAAGCGGAGGGGGCAATTCTGCATGGTTGAGCACGGTACAGTTGGGGAAGCCCCCTTCGCTGCGCATGCCGCCCGCATATGAGAATGCGCCCGGCTCCGATAAGAAGCAGCCAAAGTGCGTGAACCCCTTGAGGCATAAGTGGCCTTTGCCTGGCCCGACTTGCCCGTAATCTCAGCAATCCCGCATATTCGGGCGTTCGCCTGTGCCCGGAATTCTCGTCCGATTGACCTGTTGCAGAGGGCAGTTGGGCGGATACATTCGGCCGCGGTCGACGCGCTGCGGCGCCGCGCACCTCTCCTGACGGAGGGTGAGTTACGACCCGGGGCCGCGAAGTGCGGTCCCGTGCAAGGGCCAGTTATAGGGGAGTTAGGCATGGCTCAGGGCACCGTCAAGTGGTTCAACGCGGAGAAGGGGTACGGCTTCATCGCGGTCGACGGTGGTGCGGATGTTTTCGTCCACTACAGCGCGATCCAGATGGACGGGTACCGCACCCTCGAAGAGGGTCAGCGAGTTGAATTCGAGATCTCGCAGGGCCAGAAGGGGCCCCAGGCCGACATGGTCAAGCTCGCCGTCGGCTGAGCTCGGCGCAGGCCGTCCGACGTCACTACTCACGCACGCAGGGCCCGACCCCGGAGTTCGCCACCAGGGGATCGGGCCCTACGTGCGTCCTGGCTCCGCCCTGCGGACGCGGTGCTGCTGGGTCCGTCCTGCGGGCGCGGTCCTGGCTCAGTCCTGCGGACGCCGTTCCGGCTCCCTCCTGCGGACGCTCTGGTTCCGCCCTGTTCTGCTCCGGTTTCGCATGGCGTGCCTTGGTCGAAGGCGCTTGCACTCTCGGGGGTCGAGTGCTAATCATTGGCATTAGCACTCTCCAGGTGAGAGTGACAGAAACTTGGACCGGGCCGGTGAGGCCCGCAGGCGCGGCGGGGCAAGGAACCGCCACGCACGCAGGCCGTCCGTCGCGGGCGCCTCTCGGTCCGGAGAATCCACCCCTGTCCGGGAGGACCACTTCACATGGCCAAGATCATCGCGTTCGACGAGGAGGCACGGCGCGGTCTCGAGCGCGGGATGAACCAGCTCGCCGACGCCGTCAAGGTCACCCTCGGCCCCAAGGGCCGTAACGTCGTCCTCGAGAAGAAGTGGGGCGCGCCCACGATCACCAACGATGGTGTTTCCATCGCCAAGGAGATCGAGCTCGAGGACCCGTACGAGAAGATCGGTGCGGAGCTGGTCAAGGAGGTCGCCAAGAAGACGGACGACGTCGCCGGCGACGGTACGACCACCGCCACCGTTCTGGCTCAGGCTCTCGTCCGCGAGGGTCTGCGCAACGTCGCCGCAGGCGCCAACCCGATGGCTCTCAAGCGGGGCATCGAGAAGGCCGTCGAGGCCGTCTCCGCCGCTCTGCTGGAGCAGGCCAAGGACGTGGAGACCAAGGAGCAGATCGCTTCGACCGCCTCCATCTCCGCCGCCGACACCGAGATCGGCGCCAAGATCGCCGAGGCGATGGACAAGGTCGGCAAGGAAGGCGTCATCACCGTCGAGGAGTCCCAGACCTTCGGTCTGGAGCTCGAGCTCACCGAGGGTATGCGCTTCGACAAGGGCTACATCTCGGCCTACTTCGCCACCGACATGGAGCGTATGGAGGCGTCGCTCGACGACCCGTACATCCTGATCGTCAACTCGAAGATCGCCAGCGTCAAGGACCTGATCCCGCTGCTGGAGAAGGTCATGCAGTCGGGCAAGCCGCTGCTGATCATCGCCGAGGACGTCGAGGGCGAGGCGCTCTCCACCCTGGTCGTCAACAAGATCAAGGGCACGTTCAAGTCCGTCGCCGTGAAGGCCCCGGGCTTCGGTGACCGCCGCAAGGCCATGCTCGCGGACATCGCCATCCTCACCGGTGGCACCGTGATCTCCGAGGAGGTCGGTCTCAAGCTGGAGAACGCCGGCCTGGACCTGCTCGGCCGCGCCCGCAAGGTCGTCATCACCAAGGACGAGACCACGATCGTCGACGGTGCCGGGGACAGCGAGCAGGTGCAGGGTCGCGTCAAGCAGATCCGTGCCGAGATCGAGAACTCCGACTCGGACTACGACCGCGAGAAGCTCCAGGAGCGCCTGGCGAAGCTGGCCGGCGGTGTGGCCGTCATCAAGGCCGGCGCCGCCACCGAGGTGGAGCTCAAGGAGCGCAAGCACCGCATCGAGGACGCGGTGCGCAACGCCAAGGCCGCCGTCGAGGAGGGCATCGTCGCCGGTGGTGGCGTGGCTCTGCTCCAGGCCTCGGCCGTCTTCGACAAGCTCGACCTCACGGGCGACGAGGCGACCGGCGCCAACGCCGTGAAGCTCGCGCTGGAGGCCCCGCTCAAGCAGATCGCCGTCAACGGTGGTCTCGAGGGTGGCGTCATCGTCGAGAAGGTCCGCAACCTGCCGATCGGTCACGGCCTCAACGCCGCGACCGGCGAGTACGTGGACATGATCGCCGAGGGCATCATCGACCCGGCGAAGGTCACGCGCTCCGCTCTGCAGAACGCCGCCTCCATCGCCGCGCTCTTCCTCACCACCGAGGCCGTCATCGCCGACAAGCCCGAGAAGGCCGGCGCGGCCGCTCCGGGCGGCATGCCGGGCGGTGACATGGACTTCTGATCCGCCACGGAGCCCCGGGTCCGCCCGGGGCGCCCTCCGGCTGATCGAAGTTCCGCGTACGTCCCGGTCGGGGCGGTACGCACCAGTACGTCCCGCAGGGGCGGCACCTCCTTCACGGGAGGTGCCGCCCCTGTGGCGTGTCCAGGGCGGCGGCGGGTGCTCCTGGGACAATGCGGGAACGGTTGTTACGCGCGCGGGGGACGCGGGCGGCACGTGAACGGGGGCGGTACGGCCATGACGGCTACGCAGGCGGGGAACAGCGGTCCGGAACGCGGTCGGTCGGACAAGGAGCGGTCGGACAGGGGACGGTGGGCCAGGAGGCGCTCGGACAGGAAGCGGCTAAGCAGCGGACGGTCGGACGGAGCGCTGTGTACCAGACGTATCAAGGGCGCCGGGCTCGTCCTCGCGGGCGCGGCCCTGTTCGCGGCGGGGCTGTTCATCGTGACGGTCGGTACGAGCCTCTCCGGCCTCCTCGGCATGCGGGTGGAGACCTTCGGCCGGATCGACTGCCACGACACGCGGACGAAGAAGGGGCAGACCGTCTGGCACTGCTTCGGTGAGAGCCCCGCCCAGCAGCGCGCCAACGAGGCGGAGCGCGAGCGGGTCGCCGCGGGGGCGCTGCGCGTCCATGTGGACGGCATGCCCGAACCGGCCCGGACCGGGCGTACGCGCATCCTCTTCGCGGACCACGACGGCAGGAACGACCCCGCGACGATCACCGCGACCCAGGTGTCCGACGGCGGCCGGTGGTACGCGCACTCGTCGTCGGTCGTCGGCTATGGCTTGATCCCGCTACTGCTGGGCACCGGAACGGCGGCCTGGGGCGGTTTCGTCATGCGACAAAGGTCACCGTCCCCGGCGAACGCGGGCGGCGGTCAGGGCGGTACGGCGCGCTCGACGGCGCTCCCGTTGCGGGCCACTGACCAGTACAGCCCCGGATCGGCGGGGAGACAGGGCCGGCGGTGACCCTCCGGGGCCCGGACTTGCACGGTGCTCAAACTGTCTGCTGGTCGTTAAACTGCCGTTCGGTAAAAGGACGGCTTCGAGCTATCCTTCGGCGTGCTGAAGCGCGCCGGCCAGGCGAGTGGGCGGCGGGTGGGAAGCGGTGGACGCTCCTGACCGGGCAGAGGGATCGCACTCGGGTCACGACCGGTTCCCCCCTTGCTTCCCGACGGTAGAGAGGAAAGAATGTGACTGTTCGTTCATTCGCACGCAGAATGGGCCCGCGAGTCCAGCGGAAGGCCGCTGAACAGTCATGGCGGATGCGTTCGGCGCGCAACCGGCGCAGGGCCGTCAGCGGCCAGCCCGATGTGCGCAGGGTCGTCGTGAACGGCCAGGAACTGTACGGGCGTGTGGTGCCGGGATTCTCGGCGACCGACGCGGCCGCGGAGAATCTGGCGATAGCCACCCGGGCCCTTGAGCGTGCGGGCATCTCCTATTTCCTCGTACCCGGCATCTCCAAGATTCGTCACACCATCGGTGTCAACGAAGCGGACCGTGGGCGTTTCCACGATGCGATGGAGGAGGAATACGCCGGTAAGGCGGTCTTCATCGGGCAGCCGACGGTGGGGCGCGTTCTGAAGCGCCCCGCTCTGTATATCGACGGCAGTCTGCCGTCGGCCCTCCGGGCGGCCTCGGTGCTGCGGGTGGGCGAGATCCACCTCGGGCCTTCGGGGCAGGTGCTCGGTGGTCCCGAGATCGGGTGTGACGTCGAGTTCTGGCAGAACGGGGCCGACCTCCTCGCCGGGGAGGACGGGGACCGGGAGCTGGCCAAGGTGCAGCCGCAGGCCTCGGCGGACGTCTTCAGCCAGGCGCTGGTCGCACCCCGACGCAACCGCATCGCCGATGTGCTTCCCAACTCCGAGCAGGAGATCGCCAGTCGACGCATCGGCGACCGGGACGTACCGACGTTCGCCCCGTTCGCCGGCCCGACGGTCGGCGACGTGACGTTCCCCGTCGACGTCGTCTACACCTGGGTGGACGGCGAAGAGCCGGCCATGCGCGAGAAGCGGGCGAAGTACAAGGGGCTGGGTACCGCCGAGATCCTGGACAAGGAGGTCAACGCCTCCCGTTACACCAGCCACGACGAGCTGAAGTATTCGCTGCGCTCGCTCCAGATGTACGCGCCCTTCGTGCGCCACGTCTACATCGTCACCGACGGGCAGACGCCGGCCTGGCTCGACCCGGACGCGGACGGCATCACCGTCGTCGATCACCGGGACATCTTCCCCGAAGGTGTTCTCCCCGTCTTCAACTCGCATGCCATTGAGACGCGGCTTCACCACATTCCGGGCATTTCCGACCACTATCTCTACTTCAACGACGATGTGTTCGTGGGCTGCCCCGTCACGCCCGAGGCCTTCTTCCACCCCAGTGGTGTCATGAGGGTCCCGGTCTCGCCGCTGAAGATCGGCGTCGGCAAGCCGCACGCCGAGGAGACGGCGACCAACTCCGCCAGCAAGAACGTGCGCCGGCTGCTGATGGAGAAGTACGGAACGCTCACCACGAACAACTTCATGCACACGCCCCTCCCTCAGCAGCGGAAGACGCTGCTGGAACTGGAGGAGACGTTCTCCGAGGACATCTCCCGGACGACGGCGTCGCGATTCCGCTCGCCCCAGGACATCGCGCTCACCGCGCCTCTCCTCTACCAGTACGCGCTGATCACCGGGAAGGGCATCCCCGGCAAGTACAGCTTCCGCTACGTGAACATCAGCCGGGAGGACGCCGACAAGCGGCTGGAGGGCCTTCTCACGACGCGTCGGTTCAACTTCTTCTGCCTGAACGACGTCGATGTCGCTCCGGACCAGCGCGAAGAAGTCAGCGTGCGCATGCACAGTTTCCTGGAGGAGTATTTCCCGTTCCCCAGTTCGTTCGAAAGGCGATCTGATGGAACACCGGAATGAGTCTCGTCCGCCGTACGGCCTCCCGCGCCTGGCGCCTGGGCAAGCGGGCTGCCCGGAGGGCTGAGCGAGGGGCCGTCGCGCCGATCTGGCGGATACGGGTCGCCCGGCGCCGGGCGGTGCTGCGGCGGGTCCTCCCCGACGTGGTGCCCGTCGTCGTGGAGCGACGGCGTGTCCTCGGCAGGCCGGCGGAGAGCTACGTCTCCACCGAGGCCGCGGCGCAGTCGCTGAAGCTCGTCTCGGACGTGCTGGAGACGGCCGGCATCCCCTACTTCCTGGTGCCGGGCCACAACTGGCTGCGCCACGTGGTCAGTGTGGAGAGGAAGCACCGGGCGGCCTTCCTGGAGGCGGCGACCCGGGAGCTGTCCAGGACGCCGGTCTACGTGGGAGCCGTGGACCGCGACGACGGCCTGTCGGTCACCGGGCACTGTTCGGACGGCCGGCTGCCCCAGGCCGTCCGCGAGGCCGCGGTGGTGCGCATGGGCATCGTCCACCTCGGCCCGCGGGGCCAGGTGCTGGGCGGGTTCGAGGACGGCTGCGACATCGAGTTCTGGCAGCGGGGCGAGGAGGCCGGCGGCACCCCCGGCGGCGACGGGAAGTTCTGGTTCAGCGTCCCGGGCAGCGACCTCACGGACACGTTTCCGGAGTCGCTGGTCGCCCCCCGCCTCAACCGGATATCCGAGGTGGTACCGGCGGAGGCGCAGAAGCAGGCGACGGTCACCGTGGGCGGCCTTCAGGTTCCGACGTTCCAGCCGTTCGCGCAGCGGACCGTCGACGAGGTCTCCTTCGCCGTCGACGCGGTCTACACCTGGGTCGACGGCGACGAGCCGGAGCTGGCGGCCAAGCGGGAGGCCTACCGGGACGGCTCCTCCGCCATCGCCGGGCGCGAGGTCGGGATGTCCCGCTACACCGACAGCGACGAGCTGAGGTACTCCCTGCGGTCGCTGGAGATGCACGCCAGCTTCGTCCGCCACGTGTACCTGGTGACGGACGGCCAGACGCCTCCCTGGCTCGACGTGAACGCCCCCGGCCTCACGGTCGTCGACCACCGGGACATACTCCCGGCCTCGGCGCTCCCGGTGTTCAACTCGCACGCCATCGAGACCTGCCTGTACCGGATAGACGGCCTCTCCGAGGACTACCTGTACCTCAACGACGACGTGTTCTTCGGCCGCCCCGTACGCGCCGAGCACTTCTTCCACGGCAACGGGATCGCCCGTATCCCCTTCTCCCCGTACAAGCTGGGCCTCGGCCTGCCGCACGGTGGGGAGCCGGCCCCGAACTCGGCGGGCAAGAACGTGCGCCGGGTCATCCAGGAACAGCACGACAGGTTCATCACGAACAAGTTCCTGCACACTCCGCACCCCCAGTTGCGCTCGGTCATGCGGGAGATAGCGGAAGCGGGCTTCCCGGAGCTCGAGCGCACGACGCACTCGCGGTTCCGCTCGACGGAGGACGTCGCGGTGGCCGCCACCTTCCACCACCACTGGGCGATCCTCACCGGACGGGCCGTTCCCGGCGACTACTCCTTCCGGTACGTCGACGTCGGCAGGCCGGACCTGCACGACAGGCTCGCGCGGCTGCGTAAGCACAACGATGTCGACTTCTTCTGCCTCAACGACGTGGACACGGATGTCGAGGCCCGGGACTCGATCCGGCGGGCCGTCGACGGCTTCCTGGAGTGGAAGTTCCCCTTCCCCAGCCGCTTCGAGCGATCGTGACGGCTGTTGCTGGTCCCTTCTGAGGCCGGACGCGTGGCGCCAGGTGCCTGATGCCACGCGCCTGAGGCCTGAACGCCGGACGTGGACGCCTGAGGCCTGAGGTCTGGTGCCTGAGGCCCGGCGCCGGCCCTCAGGCACCTGATGCCCGGCGTTCGGCGTTCGGCGTCGCCGAGGGGCGCGGGCCCCGCCGCGAGGGTGCTTCTCCTCGTCGCGGGGAGCCCCCGACCCGTCAAGGAGCCGAGGTCGCGAGCGGTCGGCTTGGCCGAATAGACACTTGTTGCGCTCATTCCCGTACGGCAACGCTTTCTCGCGCGTTCACCGATGCCCGTGGCGCGTCGGCCGTCCGCGGGCCGGGGCTGCCGGCGGCCGTGGGCGGCTGGTTCTTCTGTTCTCGCCACGCCCCTTCACCTTCTTGGCAGCTCACTGCCCCGTACGAGGGCTTCGCACGGTCATTGGTTCAGTCCAGGGCCCATGGGCGGCTCGTCGATGTGCGACTGCACATGCCGACCGGCCGGTGCCCCGTCGTGCGGTCGGCGGCCCGGTACCGGACCCGCCCCGCCCTTCCCGCTCGCGCTATCCAGCCAACTTCGCGCGATAAGTCGGAATCATGCGTACCGGTTCAGCAGCGGGACATGATGGCCCTGGTGTTCACCTGGTGAACACCAGTCGCAGGAATAACTTCAGTTATGCACACAATAATTGGGCATAACGGTCGTCAACCGCACAGAAGGGAAGGTGTCATGAAGCAGCAGAAGAAGGCTTACGTGAAGCCGTCGCTGTTCAAGCAGGGCGACTTTTCGAAGAAGACCGCCGGTTACTTCTACGGCTCGTACAAGGAGTACTGGGTCCGGCGCATCATCTGATCTGCCGACCCGCTCCTTGTGCACGGTGTGAGAACTTCCGAAAGGTGAAGATGCCCGGCCTGCTGCGTGACTACTTCGTCGTCCTGCCGGACAGCGTGGCGGGCCACGCGGTGGCCGGGCAGCTTCCCGCACCGGAGACGACCGCACCGCACGCGACCACTCCGGACGCGACCACTCCGGTCACGACCCCACCGGACGCGGCCGAGGTGGCCCGAGGGGTGGGCGACGTACTGACCGTCGC
>NZ_JBEYKR010000051.1:0-43953 GCF_040703535.1 Streptomyces sp. NPDC007346 | reverse complement strand
TCCTTGCCAAAATCTGGTCAACCCCCACACGCGTCCAACCCCGCCCTCCCCCCCGGTCCCGGGCCCCCCGCCCGGGGGGCGGCGGGGCCCCCCCCCCCCCGGTCGGCCCGGTCCCTCACAGGGCGGTGGACTTCAGGGGTACGGCGGGGTCGGCGACCCGGTCGGGGGCGAGGACGGCCCCGGACTCGATGAGCCTGCGGCCCTGGGCGAGGTCGCGCGGGCGGCCCACCGCGAGGACGGCGACCAGGGCCCCGGCGCGCAGCCAGCAGACCGACCAGGCGGCCTCCGAGCCGTCGCCGCGCCACAGGAGGGTGTCGGCGTGGGCGTGGTGGCCGGCGTACTGCACGAAGCGGCCGAACTGCTCGGACCAGAAGTACGGGACCGGGTCGTGGACCGGGAGCGGCTCACCGCGCTCGGCGGCGAGGATCGCGGCGGCGGCGGTGCGCGGGCCCTGGAGGGCGTTGTCCCAGTGGTGGACCAGCAGGCGTTCGCCGTAGCGGGCGGAGGGGAAGGAGGCGCAGTCCCCGACGGCGTACACATCGGGCAGGGAGGTGCGCAGCGCGCTGTCGGCGGTGACCGAGCCGTCCGGGCCACGTTCGATCCCGGAGCCGGCGAGCCAGCCGGTGGCGGGGCGCGCGCCGATGCCGACGACGACGGCCCCGGCGGGCAGTTCCCGGCCGTCCGCGAGGATCACGGCGCCCTGCTCGACGCGCTCGACCCGGGCGTCGGTGAGGAGTTCGGCGCCGCTCCGCGCGTACCAGTCGGCCATCGGGGCGGCGACCTCGGCCGGCAGCGTGCCGGCCAGCGGACGGGCGGCGGCCTCGACGACGGTGACCGCGCACCCGGCGGCGCGGGCGGCGGTGGCGAACTCGGCGCCGATCCACCCCGCCCCGACGACGACCACGTCCTGCCGCCGCTCCAGGACGGGCCGCAGCCGGGCGGCGTCGTCCAGGGTGCGCAGCAGGTGGACGCCGGGGGCGCCCTCGGTGCCGGGCAGGGCGATGGGCTCCGCGCCGGTCGCCAGGACCAGGACGTCGTAGGGGACGGGGCCCTCGGCCGTGTCCAGGACGTGGTCGGCGGCGCGCAGGGCGGTGACGTCCAGGCCGAGGCGGAGCGTGATGTCCAGCGCCTCGAAGTCGATGTCGAAGGCGGAGTCCTCGGCCTCGCCCAGCAGCACCGCCTTGGACAGCGGCGGCCGGTCGTAGGGCTGGTGGGGCTCGGCGCCGATCAGCGTCACGGGGCCGGTGAAACCGGCTTCCCGCAGGGCGACGGCGCTCTGCACGCCCGCCATGCCCGCTCCGACGACCACGACGCTCCGGGTCGGCCGCCGCTCCGCGTGGTCTTCCGTCTGCTCGCTCACGTGTACCAGTCTATGCAGCTGACGCGACGTCAGACGGCGACTTCCTCCACCACGCTCGTCCCGCTGCCCTCCTGGGACTCCCACTCCCAGCGCTCCTCCAGCCGCACCCGGCCGTCCGCGCGTTCGCTGACGGTGGAGAGGCAGTGTCCGGAAGAGGTCGTTCCGTCCTGCTTGAGCTGGACGTAGCGGAAGTCGAGCGCGTCCCCGTCGCGGGTGCCGACGAGGTGGCCGCGGACCACGTCACCGCCCGCGTATTCGGCCCAGATCCGGCCGGCCCGCTCGTGGTACGTGAAGCGGGTACGGGTGCCGACCTGGCCCGGGGCCTGGTCGGCGACGGGCGAGAGGACGAGTCCGTCGAGCGAACGGGCCACAGTGGCTGCTCCCCTGACTGTGCCATGGGTGAGTGGGTTTACCCTGGCCAAGGTAGAACACTCGCGGGAGCCCGGAGGCACCGGGCTGAGAGGGAGGCTGGAGCGCCTCCGACCGTACGAACCTGATCCGGGTCATGCCGGCGAAGGGAGGGGCTGGACACCCATGCGCGTCTCGGGGAAGACCTCCGGATCCGATGTCCTCGTCATCGGGGGCGGCATCATCGGCCTGGTCACCGCGTGGCGGGCGGCCCAGCACGGGCTGACCGTCACCGTGGCCGATCCCGGGCCGGGCGGCGGCGCCGCCCAGGTCGCGGCGGGCATGCTGGCCGCCGTCACCGAACTGCACTACGGCGAGGAGATGCTGCTCGGCCTCAACCTCGCCTCCGCCGCCCGCTATCCGGAGTTCGTCGCGGAGCTGGAGGCGGCGAGCGGCCGGGAGACCGGCTTCCGTACCTGCGGCACGCTGGCCGTCGCGCTGGACTCCGACGACCGCGCCCATCTGCGGGAGCTGCACGCCCTCCAGGAGCGTTCGGGCCTGGAGTCGGTCTGGCTGAGCGGCCGCGAGTGCCGCCGGCTGGAGCCGATGCTGGCGCCGGGCGTACGGGGCGGGCTGCGGGTCGACGGCGACCACCAGGTGGACCCGCGCCGGCTCGCCGCCGCGCTGCTGGCCGCCTGCGAGCGGGCGGGCGTGGTGTTCCGCGGGGCGTCCGCCGAGCGGCTCACCGTCACCGGGGGGCGAGCGGCGGGCGCGGTGCTCGGGGACGGTACGGAGGTGGAGGCCGACCAGGTCGTCCTGGCGGCGGGCAGCCTCAGCGGGCGGCTCGCGGGGCTGCCGCGGGAGGTCGTGCCGCCGGTCCGCCCGGTCAAGGGCCAGGTCCTGCGGCTGACCGTGCCCCGGTCGTACGCCCCCTTCCTCAGCCGGACCGTGCGCGCCGTGGTCCGGGGCGGCCACCTCTACCTCGTACCGCGCGAGAACGGCGAGCTGGTCATCGGTGCCACCAGCGAGGAGATGGGCTGGGACACCACGGTCACCGCCGGCGGGGTGTACGAGCTGCTGCGCGACGCCCACGAACTGGTGCCCGGCATCACCGAGCTGCCGCTCGTCGAGACCCTGGCGGGTCTGCGCCCCGCCTCCCCCGACAACGCCCCGCTGCTCGGGGCGACCGCCCTGCCCGGTCTCCTCCTCGCCACCGGCCACCACCGCAACGGCGTCCTGCTGACGCCCATCACCGGCGACGCGATGGCCCAGGCGCTGACCACCGGCGAGCTGCCCGAGGTGGCCCGCCCCTTCGCCCCGGGCCGGTTCACGTCCGCCGCCCCCGTACTCCAGGAGCAGCCCGTATGAGCACGCCGAACCCGCCCGTATCCGTATCGGTCAACGGGGAGCCGCGCACCCTCGACGCGGGTACCGCCCTGGACCGCCTCGTCGCCGCCCTGACCACCGCGCCCTCCGGGGTCGCCGCCGCCGTCAACGAGTGCGTCGTGCCGCGCGGACAGTGGGCGGCCACCACGCTCGGCGAGGGCGACCGCGTCGAGGTCCTGACCGCCGTCCAGGGAGGCTGACCGTGTCCGACGACGTCTTCACCCTGGGACCCGGCACCTTCGGCTCCCGGCTGATCATGGGGACCGGCGGGGCGCCGAGCCTGGAGGTGCTGGAGCGGTCCCTGATCGCCTCCGGGACCGAGCTGACCACCGTCGCGATGCGCCGGCTCGACCCGACCGTGCAGGGCTCGGTCCTCTCCGTGCTGGAGCGGCTCTCCATCCAGGTGCTGCCGAACACGGCGGGCTGCTTCACCGCGGGCGAGGCGGTGCTGACCGCGCGGCTGGCCCGGGAGGCGCTCGGCACCGACTGGATCAAGCTGGAGGTGATCGCCGACGAGCGGACCCTGCTGCCCGACCCGATCGAGCTGCTGGACGCGGCCGAGATCCTGGTCGACGACGGGTTCACCGTGCTGCCGTACACCAACGACGACCCGGTCCTGGCCCGGAAACTGGAGGACGTGGGGTGCGCGGCGATCATGCCGCTGGGCTCCCCCATCGGCTCCGGGCTCGGCATCCGCAACCCGCACAACTTCGAGCTGATCGTGGAGCGGGCCGGGGTGCCGGTGATCCTGGACGCGGGGGCCGGGACCGCGTCGGACGCGGCGCTGGCGATGGAGCTGGGGTGCGCGGCCGTGATGCTCGCCTCGGCGGTGACCCGGGCCCAGGAGCCGGAGCTGATGGCCGCCGCGATGCGGCACGCGGTGGACGGCGGGCGCCTGGCGTACCGGGCGGGCCGCATCCCGCGCCGCCACTTCGCCGAGGCGTCCTCGCCGGTGGACGGGCGGGCGGTGCTCGACCCGGAGCGTCCGGCGTTCTGAGCAGCTGTACGCGCCCACCACCGGGGCACGCACAGGCGCTCACCACCAGGGCACACGATCCCGGACGTGTTCCTGTCACGGATCGGTCATGGAACGGCCCCGGGAGTGCCCGGCCCGTCCGGCGTGTCGGTGGCGGCTCGTAGACTCTCGGGGTGGACACGACCCTCCAGGACCCTCTCGTCGGGCAGCTGCTCGACGGCCGGTATCGCATTGAGGCGCGCATCGCCGTCGGCGGGATGGCCACGGTCTACCGGGCCGTGGACACCCGCCTGGACCGGGTGCTCGCCCTCAAGGTGATGCACCCGGCGCTCGCCACCGACGCCGCCTTCGTCGAGCGCTTCATCCGCGAGGCCAAGTCGGTGGCCCGGCTGGCCCACCCCAACGTCGTCGCGGTCTTCGACCAGGGCGCCGAGGGCGCGTACGTCTACCTCGCGATGGAGTACGTGGCGGGCTGCACCCTGCGCGACGTGCTGCGCGAGCGCGGCGCTCTCCAGCCCCGGGCGGCCCTGGACATCCTGGAGCCGGTCCTCGCCGCGCTCGGTGCCGCGCACCGGGCGGGGTTCGTGCACCGCGACATGAAGCCGGAGAACGTCCTGATAGGGGACGACGGCCGGGTCAAGGTCGCCGACTTCGGCCTGGTCAGGGCGGTCGGGACGGCCACCGACACCACCGGCTCGCTGCTGGGGACGGTGTCGTATCTGGCGCCCGAGCAGATCGAGCACGGCAGCGCCGACACCCGCAGTGACGTGTACGCCTGCGGGGTCGTGCTGTACGAGATGCTGACGGGCTCCAAGCCGCACACCGGTGAGAACCCCGCCCAGGTCATCTACCAGCACCTCAACACCGACGTCCCGGCCCCCTCCGCCGTCGTGCCGGGGCTCCCGGCCGCGCTGGACAGTCTGGTGGCGAGCGCGACCGCCCGCAGTCCCGAGGTGCGCCCGCACGACGCGGTGCTGCTGCTGGCCGAGGCCCGTGAGGCCCGCGCCGCGCTGACCGAGGCCGAGCTGGACGCCGTACCGCCGCAGGCGCTGTCGGACACGCACGACGGCGCACAGGACCGTACGAGCGTGATCCCGCGGGCCCTTCCGGCGGACGGCGGCGCGGACGGGGGCGGCGTGCACCGCACCAGCCGGCTGGAGGTGCCGCCCCCCGTGCCCGCGCCCCGGCGCCTCGGCAGCCTGCGCGGCCCGTTCGGCGGACCGCACCGCAAGCTGATCACGATCATCACCGCCGTCCTGCTGACGCTCGGCGTCGGTGCGGGCGTCTGGTACATCAACTCGGGCCAGTTCACCCAGGTCCCCTCGCTGCTCGGCCAGAGCCAGAAGGTGGCGGAGCAGCGGCTCGCGGACGCCGGGCTCGAGCTGAAGGGCGTGGAGCGGGTCTTCAGCGACACCGTCGAGCGGGGCTCGGTGGTCGGCAGCGCCCCCGCGTCCGGCGACCGGATCCGGGGCAACGGCTCGGTGAAGCTCGTCGTCTCGCGCGGCCCGGAGATCGTCCGGGTGCCCGATGTGGCGGGCTCCTCCCTCGCGGACGCCCGGCTTTCCCTGAAGAAGGTGGGCCTGCTCCCCGGCATGGTGACCAGGGAGTTCAGCGAGGACGTGGCGCGTGGCGAGGTGGTCCGTACGGAACCCCGCGCGGGCACCGACCGCAACCCCGACACGGCCGTGGCCCTGGTCGTCAGCAAGGGCAGCCCCATCGACGTCCCGGACGTCACCGGCCTCTCGGTCCAGGACGCCACCGCGGAGCTGGCGGAGGAGGGGCTGAAGGTGGAGGTGCTGCCCGGCCGGGTCCACTCCTCCGAGGCCGAGGGGGACATCGCCCAGCAGTCCCCGGGCGCGGGCGCCGAGGCGGCGGAGGGCGACACGATCGAGCTGACCGTCTCCAAGGGCCCCCGGATGCTGGACGTCCCCGACGTCACCGGCCGGGACGTCGACGAGGCCAGGAGCACCCTGGAGGAAGCGGGCTTCGAGGTGAAGGTCGACCGGCCGTTCCTCTCCTTCAGCAAGACGATCGCGAGCCAGTCCGTGGAGGGCGGCGAGCAGGCCCCCGAGGGCTCCACCATCACCATCAGGACCAAGGGGTTCTAGGACCACATGCGGAAGCCGGAAGCCATATGCGTGACTCTGTAGCCGCGGGCCGCCCGCGCAACCCCGTGGGCGGACACGTCCCGGTGGCCGGCGGTCTCGCCAAGGTCGGTCTCTCCTACGCCCGGGAGCTGGCGGCCGAGGCCGTGCAGGTCTTCGTCGCCAACCCGCGCGGCTGGGCGACGCCCGCCGGGAACCGGGCCCAGGACGAGCTGTTCCGCTCGGAGTGCGCGGCGGCGTCGATACCGGCGTACGTCCACGCCCCGTATCTGATCAACTTCGGCTCGCACACCGAGGCGACGGTCGAGAAGTCGGTGGACTCCCTGCGCCACTCGCTGCGGCGGGCCCGGGAGATCGGTGCGCTGGGCGTGGTGGTGCACACCGGCTCGGCGACGGGCGGGCGGCCCCGCTCCGAGGCGCTGGCCCAGGTGCGCGAGCACATGCGGCCGCTGCTGGACGAGCTGACCCACGACGACGACCCGTATCTGCTGCTGGAGTCCACCGCGGGCCAGGGCTCCTCGCTCTGCTCCCGTACGTGGGACTTCGGGCCCTACTTCGAGGCGCTGGACTCCCACCCCAGGCTGGGCATCTGCCTGGACACCTGCCACATCTACGCGGCGGGGCACGACCTGGCCGGCCCCTCGGGGATGCGGCGGACGCTCGACCTGCTGGTGGAGACGGTCGGTGAGGGCCGGCTGAAGCTGATCCACGCCAACGACTCCAAGGACGTCGTGGGCGCCCACAAGGACCGGCACGAGAACATCGGCGCGGGTCACATCGGCGCCGAGCCCTTCCGGGAGCTGTTCGCGCACCCGGCGACCGAGGGTGTGCCGCTGGTCATCGAGACGCCCGGCGGCAAGGAGGGGCACGCGGCGGACGTGGCCCGGCTCAAGGAGCTGCGCGGGAGCCTCCAGAGCCCTCCGGGGCCCGCTGAAGCCCTCTAGAGCTCGGGGGTCGTCCCCGGGCTCCCCTCTAGAGCTCGGGGCCGTCCCCGGGCTCCTCCTGGTAGGAGTAGCGCTGCTCGCTCCAGGGGTCACCGATGTTGTGGTAGCCCCGCTCCTCCCAGAACCCGCGCCGGTCGGCCGTCATGTACTCCACGCCGCGGACCCATTTCGGGCCCTTCCAGGCGTACAGATGGGGGACGACGAGACGCAGCGGGAAGCCGTGCTCGGCGGTGAGCAGCTCGCCGTCCTTGTGGGTGGCGAAGAGCGTGCGCTCGGAGGCGAAGTCGGCCAGGCGCAGGTTCGAGGAGAAGCCGTACTCGGCCCAGACCATCACATGGGTGACGTCGGGCGCGGGCGGTGCCAGGTCGAGCACCGTACGGGCGAGGACTCCGCCCCATTCGGCGCCGATCATGCTGAACTTCGTCACGCAGTGCAGGTCGGCGACGACGGAGGAGAACGGCAGCGCCGAGAAGTCCTGGTGGTTCCAGCAGTGCTTGTCGCCGTCGGCGGTGGCCCCGAAGACCCGGAACTCCCAGCGCTCGGGCTTGAACTTGGGAACGGGCCCGTAGTGGGTGACCGGCCACCCGCGTTGCAGTCGCTGTCCCGGCGGAAGCTCGGACTGCTCTGCTGCGCGGTGTTCCCGGCTTTCCGGCTGACCCATGCCTCCATGGTGACAGACAGGCAGGGGTGGTCATGACCAGGGCAGACCCTGATGGGTCAACTCGTACTAAGCGTGCACTTACTGGACGGCCGGTGGGCGCAGTGCGAGGATGCGGCCACCTTGTCGATCACGCCTGGAAGGAGCCTCAGCGATGCAGGGCGACCCCGAGGTCCTTGAGTTCCTCAATGAACAGCTGACCGCCGAACTGACCGCTATCAACCAATACTTCCTGCATGCGAAGATGCAGGAGAACTTCGGCTGGACCAAGCTCGCCAAGTACACCCGGGCCGAGTCCTTCGACGAGATGAAGCACGCCGAGATCCTCACGGACCGGATCCTGTTCCTGGACGGGCTGCCCAACTACCAGCGGCTCTTCCACGTCCGGGTGGGCCAGACGGTCACCGAGATGTTCCAGGCGGACCGCCAGGTCGAGGTGGAGGCGATCGACCGCCTCAAGCGCGGTATCGAGGTGATGCGCGCCAAGGGGGACATCACCTCGGCCAACATCTTCGAGTCCATCCTGGAGGACGAGGAGCACCACATCGACTACCTCGACACCCAGCTGGAGCTGGTGGAGAAGCTCGGCGAGCCGCTCTACATCGCGCAGCTGATCGAGCAGCCGGAGAGCTGAGCCGGGCCACGGGAGACGCGGTCAGGCGGCGTCGGAGAGCCGGACGTCCGGGATCGCGGACAGGGCCACCGCCGCTGCGGCCGGGGCCACGACCGGCGCGGTGACCGGGTGGACGACGGACGCCGCCACGGGCTCCCGCTGCGGGACCACGAGGTCGCGGCGCGGGCGGTCACGCCCCAGCAGGGCCTGGATCCGGCGGACACAGCCGCCGCAGTCCGTGCCGGCCTTGCAGGCGGAGGCGATCTGGCGCGGGGTGCAGGCCCCGGCGTCCGCATGCTTCTTGACCTGCGCCTCGGTGACGCCGAAGCAGGAGCAGACGAACATGCGTTTCACCTCCCTGCGGGCCGGTCCCGGTGCCGTCCCCGTCTTCGTCGGTGAGGCTAACCTAACCTTACCTGGCACTCAAGGCGCGCAGAAGTCCCGGAACGGGTGATGGGGCACGGATCACATGGATCCGTGCCCCATCGGTGCGCCTGCCGGGAATCGCCTCCCGGCTACTGGTCGCGGTACATCTCGGCGACCAGGAAGGCCAGGTCGAGGGACTGGCTGCGGTTGAGCCGCGGGTCGCAGGCCGTCTCGTAGCGCTGGTGCAGGTCGTCCACGAAGATCTCGTGGCCGCCGCCCACGCACTCGGTGACGTCGTCGCCGGTCAGCTCCACGTGGATGCCGCCCGGGTGGGTGCCGAGGCCCTTGTGGACCTCGAAGAAGCCCTTGACCTCGTCCAGGACGTCGTCGAAGCGGCGCGTCTTGTGGCCGGAGGCGGCCTCGAAGGTGTTGCCGTGCATCGGGTCGGTCACCCACGCCACGGTGGCGCCGGAGGCGGTGACCTTCTCGACCAGCTCGGGCAGCTTGTCGCGGACCTTGTCGGCGCCCATGCGGACGATGAAGGTCAGCCGGCCGGGCTCGCGCTCGGGGTCCAGGCGGTCGACGTAGCCGAGCGCCTCGTCGACGGTGGTCGTCGGGCCGAGCTTGATGCCGATCGGGTTGCGGACCTTCGAGGCGAACTCGATGTGCGCGCCGTCCATCTGCCGGGTGCGCTCACCGATCCATACCATGTGGCCGGAGGTGTCGTACAGCTCGCCGGTGCGCGAGTCGGTGCGGGTGAGCGCCGTCTCGTAGTCCAGCAGCAGCGCCTCGTGCGAGGCGTAGAACTCGACCGCCTTGAACTCGGCCGGGTCGGTGCCGCACGCCTTCATGAAGTTCAGCGCGTTGTCGATCTCGCGGGCCAGGACCTCGTAGCGCTGGCCGGCGGGGGACGACTTCACGAAGTCCTGGTTCCAGGCGTGCACCTGGCGCAGGTCCGCGTAGCCACCGGTGGTGAAGGCGCGGACCAGGTTCAGCGTGGAGGAGGACGCGTGGTACATCTGCTTCAGCCGCGCCGGGTCCGGGATCCGGGCCTCCTCGGTGAAGGCGAAGCCGTTCACCGAGTCGCCGCGGTACGTCGGCAGGGTCACGCCGTCGCGGGTCTCGGTCGACTTGGAGCGCGGCTTGCTGTACTGGCCCGCGATCCGGCCGACCTTGACCACGGGCACCGAGGCCGCGTAGGTCAGGACGGCGCTCATCTGGAGCAGCGTCTTCAGCTTGGCCCGGATGTGCTCGGCGGACACGGCGTCGAAGGCCTCGGCGCAGTCGCCGCCCTGCAGCAGGAACGCCTCGCCCTTGGCGACGGCTCCCAGACGGGCGCGCAGCTGGTCGCACTCGCCCGCGAAGACGAGCGGCGGATACGACGCGAGGTCCGCGAGTACATCGCGCAGGGCCTCGGAGTCGGGGTACTCGGGCTGCTGCGCCGCGGGAAGGTCTCGCCAGGTGTTGCCACCGGCGACGGAGGTATTGGCGTTCACGGTCACGTGGACAACATTACGGGGTCGCGGCAGGCGTCCATTCGGGCGCTCAACAGTTGAGACACCCGCTCCGATGCCTGGAACGTCCGCTAGGGTCGCGGCATGTCGACGCAGCAGATCCGGACCTCGATCCAGAACTGGTGGTGGACCGCTCATCCGGCGGCCCGCTGACTCATCGCGCTGACACACTTCGCGAAGGCCGCCCGAGGGGCGGCCTTCTCTGCGTTTCGGAGCCGTTCCTCTCCCGCGAGTCCCGTACGAAGCCCCTGTACGAACCGTCCGGAAGGAACCCGTTCCCATGACCCGCACCGCACCCCGCACCGCACCCGATCTCGTCCGCCGGCTGCTGGCCGACGACGCCCCGCCCTTCGCCCTGCTGCGCCGGCGTACGCCCGGCCGTGACCACGATCACGTGGAGGTGCTGATCGGTCAGGTGCGGGAGGTGGAGCGGCTGGCCGAGCTGCCGGTGGGCGAGCGGCCGGCGCTGGCCCTGGTGCCGTTCCGGCAGATCGCCGAGCGCGGCTTCGACGTGCGCGACGACGGGACCCCGCTGAGCGTCCTGGTCGCCGACGAGACGTACGAGCTGGAGCTTGCGCGGGTGCTGGCCGCGCTGCCCGCCCATGACGTGGCGGTGGAGGACCGCGGCTTCGACGTGGCGGACGGGGAGTACGCGGAGATCGTCCGGCGGGTGATCCGGGACGAGATCGGGCAGGGCGAGGGCGCGAACTTCGTGATCCGGCGGACGTTCCGGGGCGAGATCCCGGGGTTCGGGCGGGCCGACGCGCTGGCGCTGTTCCGGCGGCTGCTGGCGGGCGAGCGGGGCGCGTACTGGACGTTCGTGGTGCACACCGGGGACCGGACACTGGTCGGGGCGAGCCCGGAGGTGCACGTACGGATGTCCGGCGGGACCGTCGTGATGAACCCGATCAGCGGGACCTACCGCTACCCGGCCGAGGGGCCCACCGCGACAAGCCTGCTGGCGTTCCTCGGGGACCGCAAGGAGAGCGAGGAGCTGTCCATGGTGGTCGACGAGGAGCTGAAGATGATGTGCACGGTGGGCGACCGGGGCGGGGTGGTCGTCGGGCCCCGGCTCAAGGAGATGGCCCACCTCGCCCACACCGAGTACGAGCTGCGCGGCCGGTCCTCGCTGGACGTACGGGAGGTGCTGCGCGAGACCATGTTCGCGGCCACCGTCACCGGCTCCCCGGTGCAGAACGCCTGCCGGGTCATCGAGCGGTACGAGAGGGGCGGGCGCGGCTACTACGCGGGGGCGCTGGCCCTGCTGGGCCGGGACGCCAACGGGGCGCAGACGCTGGACTCGCCGATCCTGATCCGGACCGCCGACATCGCCCCGGACGGAAGCCTCGCGGTGCCCGTCGGCGCCACCCTCGTACGCCACTCGGACCCGGAGAGCGAGGTCGCCGAGACGCACGCCAAGGCGGCCGGGGTGCTGGCGGCGCTGGGGGTGCGGCCGGGGCGGCCCGAGGCGGAGGCGGGCCGTGCGCGGCTGGCCTCCGACCCCCGGGTGCGGGCGGCGCTGGACGAGCGGCGCGGCGGGCTCGCCCCGTTCTGGCTGCGGATGCAGGAGCGCACCCAGGAGCTGGCCGGGCACGCGCTGGTGGTGGACGGCGAGGACACGTTCACCGCGATGCTGGCCCACCTGCTGCGCTCCTCGGGGCTCGATGTCTCGGTGCGCCGGTTCGACGAGCCGGGGCTGCGTGAGGTGGTCCGGGCGCACCGGGGGCCCATCGTGCTGGGGCCCGGCCCCGGCGATCCGGGCGATCTCGCGGACCCCAAAATGCGGCTGCTGCGGGAGCTGACCGCCGAGCTGGTGCGCGAGCACCGGTCCGGGCTGCTGGGGGTCTGCCTCGGGCACGAGCTGATCGCGGCGGAGCT
The DNA here is from genome assembly GCF_040703535.1 of Streptomyces sp. NPDC007346. Lineage (NCBI taxonomy): Bacteria > Bacillati > Actinomycetota > Actinomycetes > Kitasatosporales > Streptomycetaceae > Streptomyces > Streptomyces sp. NPDC007346. The sequence continues at coordinate 31,805 of NZ_JBEYKR010000051.1, read as the reverse complement.
GGGGCTGGAGATCGTGCGCAAGGCGGTGCCGTACCAGGGGGCGCAGACCCGGATCGAGCTGTTCGGCCGGCCGGAGACGGTGGGCTTCTACAACAGCTTCACCGGGCGGTGCGACTCTTCGGCCGCCGCCGAGCTGGCCGCGCACGGGATCGAGGTGAGCCGGGACGAGGAGAGCGGTGAGCTGCACGCGCTGCGCGGGCCCGGCTTCGCCTCGGTGCAGTTCCACCCGGAGTCGGTGCTGACCCTGCGGGGGGCCGCGATCGTGACGGAGCTGCTGGCGGGGCTGCCGGTGCTGAGCTGAACCCGGGGGTTCACGCCCTCGGCACGAGCACGTTCTCGCTGGGGCGGCGGGCCAGGTAGTCGGCGACGTTGCCCACCGTCGCGTCGATGATCTGGCCCACCGCGTCCTCGGTGTAGTACGCCTGGTGCGAGGTGACGATGACGTTGGGGAAGGTGACGAGCCGGGCCAGGGTGTCGTCGTCGACGCCCTCCAGGGACTTGTCCAGGAAGAACAGCCCGGCCTCCGCCTCGTACACGTCGAGTCCGACGCCGAGGAACCGCCCGGCGCGCAACTCGGTGACCAGGGCGGCGGTGTCGATGAGGCCGCCGCGGCTGGAGTTGACGAGGATCGCGTCGTCCTTCATCGACCTGAGGGCGGCCTCGTTGATGATGTGGTGGGTGGCGGGCAGCAGCGGGACGTGGAGGCTGATCAGGTCGGCCTCGGCGAAGAGCCGCTCCTTGTCCACGTACTCCATGCCGAGCTCGGCGCAGGCGGGGTTCTCCGCGACGTCCCAGCCGAGCAGCTTCATCCCGAAGCCGTGGGCGATCCGGGTGAACGCCTCACCGATCTTGCCGGTGCCGACCACGCCGACGGTCCGCCCGTGCATGTCGCGGCCGAGCAGTCCGTCGAGGCGGAAGTCGAAGTCGCGGGTGCGGCCCGCGGCCCGGATGACGCGCCGGTTGACCGCCATGGCCAGGGTCCAGGCGAATTCGGCGACCGAGTACGGCGAGTAGTACGAGACCCGGGCGACGCGCAGGGCGAGCCGCTCGGCGACGTCCAGGTCGATGTTGTTGAAGCCGGTGGAGCGCTGGGCGATCATCTGCGTGCCGCCCGCGGCCAGGGTCTGGAGCACCTGGGGGCCGAGGTCGGCGTTGACGCTGGTGGAGATGATCTCGTACCCCGCCGCGATGGGGGCGGTGTCCCGGTTCAGGAAGACGTCCAGGCAGCGGACCTCGTGCAACCCGGCGAAGGCCTTCTCGATCAGGGGTTTCTCGTCGGACTGCACTCCGAAGGCCAGGATTTCCACGGGTTCTCCCGAGCTGTGCGCAGGACAGGGACAGGACCGGACACCGCGAATATACGGCCCCGCCCCCGAACCCGCCGGTCCGGACGGCCCGCTCAGACGTCGTCGAGGCCGCGCTCGATCGCGTACCGCACGAGCTCCACCCGGTTGTGCAGCTGGAGCTTGCCCAGGGTGTTCTGCACGTGGTTCTGGACGGTGCGGTGCGAGATGACCAGGCGTTCGGCGATCTGCTTGTACGAGAGCCCCTTGGCGACCAGCCGGAGCACCTCGGTCTCCCGGTCGGTGAGCTGCGGGGCCTTGGGCTCGTTCGACGCCACGGGTACGAGGTCGGAGGCGAGCCTGCGGTACTCGCCGAGGACCAGGCCCGCCAGGCCCGGGGTGAAGACCGGGTCGCCGTCGGCGGTGGAGCGGACGGCGTCGGTCAGCTCCTGGGTGGAGGCGGACTTGAGCAGGTAGCCGGTGGCGCCGGACTTCACCGCCTCCAGGACGTCGGCGTGCTCGCCGCTGGCGGAGAGGACCAGGACGCGCAGTCCGGGGTGGGAGGGGAGCAGCTCCTTGCAGACCTGGACGCCGGGCATGCCGGGCAGGTTCAGGTCGAGGACCAGGACGTCCGGGGTGGTCGCCCTGGCCCGGCGGACCGCCTGCGGGCCGTCCCCGGCGGTCGCGACGACGTCGAAGCCGGACTCGGCCAGGTCGCGGGCGACGGCGTCGCGCCACATGGGGTGGTCGTCGACGACCATGACCTTGATGGGCCGGTCGGCGGCCTTCGCTCCGTCCTGCCGCGGTGTGTCCTGCGGTCCTGCGTTCTGGGTGCTCATCGGGCCGATCCTGCCTTCCCCCGGGAAACCTTCGGTGCTTTCGGAACCTTCAACTCGACCTCGGTGCCCTGTCCCGGCACCGAGATCACCTCGGCCGTGCCGCCGAGGTCGCGCAGCCGGCCGCGGATGGAGAGCGCGACCCCCATCCGCCCCTCCCCCTCCGCCTGGACCAGGCGCCCCTCCGGGATGCCGGGGCCGTCGTCCCGGACGGTGACGATCACCTCGCCGGGCTCGTCCTCGACCAGGATCCACGCCTGGGCCCGCGCTCCGGCGTGCACCCGCACATTGTCCAGGGCGGCACCGACGGCGGCGGCCAGCTCACGGGCGGCCGCCACGGGCAGGAGGACCGGGGCCCCGGGCTCCGCGAAGCTGGTACGGGAGCCGGCGTGCGGGGCGAGCAGGGTGCGCAGGTCGCAGGTGGCCCCGTCGTCGCCGGGGTCCTCCTCGTCCACGTCGACCGTGCGGACGACCGCGCCCTCGGCGGCGTCCTCGGAGGCCCGGGTCGGCGGGACCAGGCCGCTGGAGACCAGGGTGCGCAGGGCGATCTCCTGCTCCCCCGCCATCCGGCCCAGCTCGGCCGCCTCACCGCCGATCGCGGTGCCCCGGCGCTGGACCATGGCGAGGACCTGGAGGACGCTGTCGTGGATGTCGCGGGCCAGGCGCTCGCGTTCGCGGGTGGCGGCCTCGATCTCCAGGGCGCGGGCCAGGGTGCGTTCACTGGCGCGGGCGACCTCGACGACGTACCCGATGGCGATGGAGGCGACCCAGACCAGCAGGACGTTGTGGAAGGTGTCCCGGCTGGGTTCGCCGCGCTGGACGATGTTGGCGGCGGCCACGAAGGTGGAGGCGAAGGCCGCCCACCGCCAGCCGCCCTTGATGGCGAAGGCGAGGACGGAACCGGCCGTCCAGATCGAGGGCAGCGTCGGGCCGTCGAAGGTCTGGGAGTGGACGTCGGCGAGCGGGGTGAGCAGGATGCCGGTCAGCGCGACGACGAGGTCCGCGCCGAGGAAGCGTTTGGTGCAGCTCGCCGCCGAGCGGACCTTGGGCAGGGTGGCGAGCGTCCACACGGCGAGGAACGCCAGGTAGACGACGGCCACCCAGGGCCGCTCGAAGGGCTCCCGGCCGAGGTGGTCCTTGCCGAAGGCCGCGAGCAGCACCGCGTAGACCATCGTCAGGACGCGGTAGCCCGTCAGCGCACGCCACAGCGGCTGCTCGACCGACATCCGTACGACCCGCTCACGCTTGGCCATGGACCCACCCCCCGACGGTGTACGACGCCTCTACGCGCCGGACCGTTCCGTTCCGTTCCCGTCGCCCGCCGGTGCCTGCTTCCGGTCGCGCTTGGCCTCCTCCGCCTTCGCCTTCGCCTCGTCGGCGATCTGGCGCTTGGCGGCGGTGGCGTAGATGTCCACGTACTCCTGGCCGGAGAGCTTCATGATCTCGTACATGACCTCGTCGGTCACCGAGCGCAGGATGAAGCGGTCGCCGTCCATGCCCTGGTAGCGGCTGAAGTCCAGCGGCTTGCCGATCCTGATGCCGGGGCGCATCAGCTTGGGCATCACCTGGCCGGGCGGCTGGATCTTCTCGGTGTCGATCATCGCGACCGGGATGACGGGGGCTCCGGTGGCCAGGGCCACCCGGGCCAGGCCGCCGGGCTTGCCCCGGTAGAGGCGGCCGTCGGGCGAGCGCGTGCCCTCGGGGTAGATGCCGAACAGGCCGCCGCTCTCGACGACCTGGATCCCCGCCTTGATGGCGGCCTCACCGGCGCCGCGGGCCCCGGAGCGGTCCACGGGGAGCTGGCCGACGCCCTTGAAGAAGGCGGCGGTGAGCTTGCCCTTCACCCCGGGGGCCGTGAAGTACTCGGCCTTGGCGATGAACGTGACCTTGCGGTCCAGGACAGCGGGGAGGAAGAACGAGTCGGAGAAGGAGAGGTGGTTGCTCGCGAGGATCGCCGGCCCCCGCTCGGGGATGTTCTCCAGACCCTCCACCCAGGGCCGGAAGGCGAGCTTCAGGGAGCCGCCGATGGAGAACTTCATTGCGCCGTAGATCACCTGTGGTGCCTCCTGTGTGCTGTCGGTCAGACCTTAACCCGGGGCCTCGGTGAGGCCGTGACGGCCCTGGTCGGTGTCGGTCCGGTCGCGTACGGTGAAGTCATCCGTCAAGCACGCCCCCGGTGCGCGCCCCGCCCCCGCCTCACCTCACGAACAGGAGACCTTGGTGCCGGTCCTCCCTGGAGCCGAGCCGTTCCGCCACGAGGGCGGAGAGGTCGGCGTCCTCCTCTGTCATGGCTTCACCGGCTCGCCGCAGTCGCTGCGCCCGTGGGCCGATCACCTCGCCGAGCGCGGGCTGACCGTCTCGCTGCCGCTGCTGCCCGGCCACGGCACCCGCTGGGAGGACATGGCGGTCACCGGCTGGCAGGACTGGTACGCGGAGGTGGACCGCGAGCTGCGGGTGCTGCGCGAGAAGTGCCAGCAGGTCTTCGTCTTCGGCCTCTCCATGGGCGGCGCGCTGAGCCTGCGGCTCGCGGCCAGGCACGGGGACGCGATCAGCGGTCTGGTGCTGGTCAACCCGGCCAACAAGGTGCACGGCCTCTCGGCGTACGCGCTGCCCGTCGCCCGCCATCTGGTGCGTACGACGAAGGGCGTGGCCGACGACATCGCGCTCCCGGGCTCGCACGAGGTGGGGTACACCAAGGTGCCGCTGCACGCCGCCCACTCGCTGCGGAAGTTCTTCCGGCTGGTCGACGGCGAGCTGCCGCAGGTGACCCAGCCGGTGGTGCTGCTGCACAGCCCGCAGGACCATGTCGTCCCGCCCGCGGACAGCGCGCGGATCCTGAGCCGGATCTCCTCCACGGACGTTTCGGAGATCCTGTTGGAACAGAGCTACCACGTGGCGACGTTGGACCATGATGCGGAGCGGATCTTCGATGAGAGCTACCGGTTCATCGGCCGTCTCGCACCGAGCGTCGGGATGAAGGGGAGCACGTCCGGTGGCTGAGTACGACGCGGAACGCACAGGCAGCGACGAGGAGCGCGAACCGCGCCCCACGGAGAGCGCGGCCGTCCCGGAGGGGAAGAAGCCGGTGGGCGCCGAGGGGGCGGGACCGGAAGGCACGGGAGCGGAGAAGAAGGCGGAGGAGCCGGCGATCGACGAGGACGCGGCCTGGGCCGCGATCGTCGCGGGGTACGGGGAGGAGCCGCCGGACCCGCCGGGGGCCAAGCCGTTCAAGTCGGTCGAGGACCTCGCCCTGCTGGAGGACGACCAGCGCAACGTGGTGGGGCCGGACAGCGGCCGCGCCGGGGACCCGGCGGACAAGGGGTCGGGGAAGGCTCCCCCGAAGCCGCCGGAGAAGAAGCCGCTGGGCAGCTCGATCGTCTTCGCGCCCGGTGTCGCCGGTCCGCGCGACTACGAGCTGGCCGAGCCCAAGGACGACGGTATCGACGTGCCGGACGACGGCGAGGAGGGCCACTTCGTGCCCCCGGAGCCGCCGCCGCTGCCCGAGGCCGACAGCACGGCGAAGTTCGCCTGGCTCGCGGTGATCGGCGGGCCGGTCCTGATGCTGCTGGCGGTGCTGTTCCAGTGGGAGATGACGTGGTGGCTCACCACGCTGTGCATCGGCGGCTTCCTGGGCGGCTTCGCCACCCTGGTGGCCCGGATGCCGTCCGACGACGATGACGACACCTACGGCGACCCGGGGCGCGGCGCGGTGGTGTGACCGTCACCCGGCAGGGACTCCGAGGGCGGCCAGGACCGGCAGATGGTCCGTGGCCGCCCTCAGGTCCGTGTCGCTCACTCCGGGGAGCCCGGTGGGCACACCGCAGCCGAGCACCTCGATGCCCGGGGTCGCGAAGACGGCGTCGATGCGTTTGCGCGGGTCGTCGGGGGTGAAGGTGTGCTCGCCGCCCCACGGGGCGAGGGCCCGGCAGTCCTGAAGCTGCCCGGCCAGGCGCTGGAAGGCCTCTCCGGTCGGTACGTCGTTGAGGTCGCCGCCCGCCACGGCGTGCTCCACGCCCAGGGAGGCGAGCCGGTCCAGCAGCAGGTCCGCCTGGGCGAGGCGTTCCTCGCGCTGGAGGCTCAGATGGCAGCTCAGCACGCCGAGCCGGACCCCGCCGATCCGTACGACGGCGGTGGCGAAGCCCCTGCGGTGCAGGCCCGGGGTGCGCGGCAGCAGGACGTCCTCGGTGCGCTCGACGGCCGCCCGCAGCGAGCAGAGCAGCAGCGGTCCGGCGGCGGTGGCTCCCCCGCCGAGGACCACGAGGCCGCTGCTCCTGGCCAGCCTCGCGGCCGCCTTGCGCCAGCGGAAGAAGCGCGGCGCCTCCTGGACGAGGACGAGGTCGGGCGCGCAGGCGCGGATGACCCGGGCCAGGGCCGCGGTGTCGTCGTGCATCGAGCGGACGTTGTAGCTCAGCACCCGGATCACGGCTGAACCGTCCGGCTCGGTACGGGAGTCGGGCAGGGGCGTCAGGACCATGCGGGCCACGATACGGCGGACGCCCGCCGCTGCCCCGGAGGGCGGCGACGGGCGTCCGATGCGTCGTACCGTACGGCTGACTCAGCCCTGGCGGGCCAGGTCGGCAGCGCCCACGAGCCCTGCCTTGCCGCCGAGTTGGGCGGCGAGCACCTGGGCGTGCGGACGCCACTCGCCGCCGATCAGCCACCGCCGGAACGACTTGCGGATCGGGCCGAGGACCAGCTCGCCCTCGTCCGAGACGCCGCCGCCGACGATGAACGCGGACGGGTCGAACAGCGAGGCGAGGTCGGCCAGTCCGGCGCCGGCCCAGCGCGCCAGCTCGCGGAACGAGTCGATCGCGACCGGGTCGCCCTGGCGGGCGGCCTCGCTGATGTGCTTGCCCTCGATGCCCTCCACCGTGCCGTCGCCGAGGCCGAGCAGCACGGTGGCGTTCTCGGGGGTGGCGTTGGCACGCTGCTTCGCGTACCGGACGAGGGCGCGGCCGGAGGCGTACTGCTCCCAGCAGCCCTGGCTGCCGCAGCCGCAGAGCAGACCGTCCGGGACGACCCGGATGTGGCCGAACTCGGCGGCCACGCCGAAGCGTCCGCGGCGCAGCTTGTTGCCGATGATGATGCCGCCGCCGAGGCCGGTGCCGAGCGTGATGCAGATGACGTCGTCGTGGCCCTGCCCGGCGCCGAAGCGGTACTCGCCCCAGGCGGCCGCGTTGGCGTCGTTCTCCACCACGACGGGCAGGCCGACGCGTTGTTCGACCTTGTCCTTGAGCGGTTCGTGGCGCCAGTTGATGTTGGGCGCGAAGAGTACGGTGGCGCGCTTGTCGTCGACGTAACCGGCGGCGCCGATGCCGACGGCCTCCACGTCGCGTCCTTCGCTCGCCCCGCCGACCGCCGCGCAGATCGCGTCGACGATGCCTTCGGTCGTCGGGGGCGTCGCCACCTTGAACGTCGAGAGGATCCGGCCCTCTTCGTCGACCACTCCAGCCGCGATCTTCGTGCCGCCGATATCGACGCCGATGGTGAGTCCCATGAATCCCTCAGTTTCGGTCGAGCCCCGCTAGGGCCAACCGTACCCGAGGGCGGGACCGGGCCTGGCCGGGACCGGTCGGTCCCGGCCGTTGTGGAGCGCGCCGCCGGCCGCCGGGCCGGTCAGTCCAGGTCGATGCGCTCGGTGCCGGAGGGGCCGTCGTCGCGGCCTTCGTCGCGGGGGTCGGACGGGTCGTCGGCGGCCTTCCCGGCGGTCTTCTCCGAGGGGTCCGAGGGCTTCGAGGGGGCGGCCTTCTCCGAGGGGTCGGCCGCGGTGCGGGTCCAGCGGCTCTCCTGGCCCTCCACCGCCGAGCGGTAGGCGGCCAGCAGCTCGCTGCCCGCGGCGGCGAGGTGGTCGAAGACCTGCGGGTTGCGCTCGATGACCGGTTCGACGGCGGACCTGGCCTGCCGGATGGCCTGCTGGACCGCGCCCTGGGCGGCCATGCCGAGCAGCGGCGACTGGAGCGAGGAGACCTTGTCGGCGACCGCGTCGACCAGCCTGCGCAGCTCCTCGGCGGCGGAGCCGGGCTGCGGGCCGTACTGGGCCCGGCGGCGGGCCTTCTCCGCCGCGAGGTCCTCGGCGCAGGCGTCGGCCCACGCGTCGCCGTCGACGGGACGATCGGTGGCTTCACTCATGGCGGACTCCTGCGACGCGGGGTGCCGGCCGCCGGCGGCCGGCCGGCGGGACTCGTGACTCGTACTACCGACGTTACCCGAATGGCCGCGGCCCGTTCAGGAAGCGGGGCGTACCCGGCCGGCTCGGGCGCCCGTTCAGGAAGTACGCGGCCAGAGCGCCGGATCGGGTGTGAAGCGGACCCGCAGGACGCCGTCGGTCAGGGCCGCGCCCGAGACGGTGCAGCGGCGCAGGGCGGAGGCGACCCGCACGATCCGGTGGAACGGGCCCACGGTCAGGAGCAGTTCCTCGCCCCGGCGGACCAGGCGCAGGTCCTCCTTGGTCGCCCCGGGCAGCGGCAGGCACCAGGCCAGGACGTCCGGGAGGCCTTCCTCGCCCGGCTCCTCCTCGATCCACCAGGGGTCGTCCACCCGGCCGGGCCCCCGCTCGTCCGGCGCGGGGACGGCGAGCGCGGCCAGGTCGTCGGCGGACCGGGGGTCGCGGCCCAGGTGGGCGGCCTCGTGGACCGGGACGTCCGGCTCCCACTCCTCGTGCCAGTGGCCCAGGCACTTCTCCTGCTGGGCGGCGAGCGCGGCGAACCAGGGGTCGGGCGAGTGGCGGGGCAGGACCCTTGAGGCGACCAGCAGGTCGGCGCGGAGCCCGTACAGGGCGAGGCCGGTGCGGGCGGTGCGCAGGGCGTCCTCGGCGGCGGGCCCGGGTTCGGCGACCAGGCGCAGGGTGGTGGAGCCGTCCTCGACCAGGGCCTGGACGGCGGCCAGCTCGGCGTCCTTGCGGGCGGCGGCCTCGTACAGCCACTGCGCGGGCATCGGGACCCCGGCGAGCTGGGCGAGGACCGGGCGCAGGGCGCGGGCGGCCTGGCGTTCGGCGGGCAGCAGGCGGCGCAGGTAGCGGCGGAGCTGCTCGGGCAGGGCCAGCAGGGCGAGGGCCTGGCCGAGCGGCGGGAGGTCGACGACGAGGGTGTCGTAGCCGCGCGTGGACCAGTCGCCGGCGGCGGCCCGGTGCAGGGTGTGCAGGAGGGCGAGCTGCGGGGAGCCGGGGAGTTCGGTGAGCTCCTCGCCGTCCAGCCGCCCGGCGCCGACCATGTCCAGGACGCCGGAGGCGCGCTGCTGGAGTTCGGTGAGTTCGGCGCGGAAGTGCTCGCCGGAGTCGATCCGGGCGTGGTCGAGACGGTCGGTGACCGGGGTGGGCTCCGTACCGGAGGGGAAGCCGGGTATGGACTCGGCGGAGACCAGGAGGGTGCGGCTGCCGCCCGCGGCGGCGGCCAGGGCGCTCGCCGCGGCGAGGGTGGTACGGCCTGCGCCGCCGGCGCCGGTGACCAGGACCGTACGCATCGTGCTCAGCCCTGCGGGATGGACTCGACGCGCTTCTTCAGACCGGCGAGCGCGCGGTCGATGATGACCTTCTCGGCCTTGCGCTTGATCATGCCCAGGAGCGGGATCTTGACGTCGACGGCGAGCTTGTAGGTGACCTCGGTGCGCACTCCGCCGGCGAGCGGGGCGAGGGCGTACGTGCCGTCCAGGGAGCGCAGCATCTGGGACTTGACCAGGGTCCAGCTGACCTCCTTGTCGCCGAGCCAGGTGTACTTCAGGACGTGGTCGTCCTTGATGGCTCCGGCGTCCAGGACCAGGCGGACCTGCTCGGCGCGGCCCTGGTCGTCGGTGGCCAGGACCTCGGCCTCCTTGACCTCGCCGGTCCACTCCGGGTAGCGGGCGAAGTCGGCGATCACCGCCATGACGTCGGCCGGTGCCGCCTCGATCGAGATGCTCGAGCTGGTGTGTTCAGCCATCGCCGTGGCCCTCCAGTGCGGTGTAACCGGTCGCGTTCGGCAGAAGCCTGCCGTCGTGCAGGCTATCGCGTGCCCGCCGCGCTCCGGTCCACGCCCCGGGCCCTTCCGCTCACCAGGTCAGCGCCCAGGGCGTCCCGGTGGAGGCGAAGTGGCCGACGTTGACGCACTCGGTGGTACCGATGCGCATCCGGCGGACCAACGGCTGGTGAACATGGCCGAAAAGTGCGTACCGGGGGCGGGTGGTGCGGATGGCCTCCAGCAGGGCGGAGCTGCCGCGTTCGAAGCGGCGGGCGACGGTGTCGTACGTCAGCTCGGGCACCTCGGGCGGGATGTGCGAGCAGAGCACGTCGACCGGGCCGAGCGCCTCGACCTTGGCGGCGTACTCCTCGTCGCTGATCTCGTACGGGGTGTTCATCGGGGTCCTGAGGCCGCCGCCGACGAAGCCGAAGACCCGGCCGCCGATCTCCACCCGCTCACCGTCCAGCACGGTCATGCCGGGACGGGCGTACTCGGGCCACAGGCGGGGGACGTCGACATTGCCGTAGGTGGCGTACGTCGGGGTGGGGAAGGCGGCGAAGAGTTCGGCGTACTGCTTGCGTACCGCTTCGAGGATCTCGGCGTTGCGGTCGCGGCCCTTCCACAGCTCGCGGCCGAAGGCGCGGGCCTCCTCGTAGCGGCGGGCGGTGCGCAGCGCGACGATGCGGTCCGCGTTCTCCGTGCCGAAGAGGTCGGGGAAGATGCCGCGCGAGTGGTCGGCGTAGTCGAGGAAGAGCACCAGGTCACCGAGGCAGATCAGCGCGTCGGCCCCCTCCCCGGCGCGGGCCAGGGCCTCGGCGTTGCCGTGCACATCGCTGACCACGTGGATCCGGGTGGAGCGCCGTGTGCCCGACGCCGGCCCGCCCGCTTCGCTGCCTCGCATGCGGACACCCTAAAGCGCGTGCACCCGCTCGGGTAGATCCGGCCGGACCTGCGGATACTTCCACGTCGTCACGGCGGTGGACTACTGTGCGCGAAAGGGCCATTTACCTGTGTGATGCATAAGACATCTGGCCGGAACCCCCTATCGGGAACCTGGTACCGGTGGGTAACGTCCGGGCAGTCCAGTCGTGCTCACCCCCACTGAGCACCCGCCATTCTTGGACCGCAGCCGGTGGCGTCACACAGAGCCGTGGCACCGGAGCCCGATGAGGAGCAGCAGTCTTGCGCGAGTTCAGCCTTCCGGCCCTGTACGAGGTCCCGACGGACGGCAATCTGACGGATCTGATCCGCCGCAACGCCGCTCAGCATCCCGACGTCGCGGTGATGAGCCGCAAGGTGGCCGGTGCCTGGACCGACGTCAGCGCCACTCAGTTCCTGGCCGAGGTGAGAGCCGCCGCGAAGGGTCTGATCGCCTCGGGCGTGCAGCCCGGCGACCGGGTCGCCCTGATGTCGCGCACCCGTTTCGAGTGGGTGCTGCTGGACTTCGCGATCTGGAGCGCGGGCGCGGTGACCGTGCCGGTGTACGAGACCAGCTCCCCCGAGCAGGTGCAGTGGATCCTCGGCGACTCCGGTGCGGTGGCGGTGCTCGTGGAGAGCGAGGCGCACGCGGCCGCGGTGGCCTCCGTACGGGAGGCGCTGCCCGACCTCACGCACGTGTGGCAGATCGACCGGGGCGCGGTGGAGGCCCTGGGCGAGGCGGGCGCCGAGGTCACCGACGAGACCATGGACCTGCGGATGGTCAGCGCCAAGGCGGACGACCCGGCGACCATCGTCTACACCTCCGGCACCACGGGCCGCCCCAAGGGCTGTGTCCTCACCCACCGCAGCTTCTTCGCGGAGTGCGGCAACGTGGTGGAGCGGCTGAAGCCGCTGTTCCGTACGGGCGAGTGCTCGGTCCTGCTCTTCCTGCCCGCCGCGCACGTCTTCGGCCGGCTGGTCGAGGTGGCCTCGGTGATGGCCCCGATCAAGCTCGGCTGCGTCCCCGACATCAAGAACCTCACCGACGAACTGGCCTCGTTCCGGCCGACGCTGATCCTCGGTGTGCCCCGGGTCTTCGAGAAGGTCTACAACGCGGCCCGCGCCAAGGCGCAGGCGGACGGCAAGGGCAAGATCTTCGACCGGGCCGCCGACACGGCCATCGCCTACAGCCGGGCGCTGAGCACCCCGCAGGGCCCCTCGCTGGGGCTGAGGCTCAAGCACAAGCTCTTCGACAAGCTGGTCTTCGGCAAGCTGCGCGCGGTCCTCGGCGGCCGGGGCGAGTTCGCGATCTCCGGCGGTGCCCCGCTGGGCGAGCGGCTGGGCCACTTCTACCGGGGCATCGGCTTCACGGTCCTGGAGGGCTACGGGCTGACCGAGACCTGTGCGGCGACCGCGTTCAACCCGTGGGACCGGCAGAAGATCGGTACGGTCGGCCAGCCGCTGCCCGGCTCGGTCGTCCGGATCGCGGACGACGGCGAGGTGCTGCTCCACGGCGAGCACCTGTTCACCGGGTACTGGCAGAACGAGTCGGCGTCCGCCGAGGCACTGGCCGACGGCTGGTTCCACACCGGGGACATCGGCACGCTCGACGAGGACGGCTACCTCGCGATCACCGGCCGCAAGAAGGAGATCATCGTGACGGCGGGCGGCAAGAACGTCGCCCCGGCCGTCATCGAGGACCGCATCCGCGCCCACGCCCTGGTCGCCGAGTGCATGGTGGTCGGCGACGGCCGCCCGTTCGTGGGCGCGCTGGTCACCCTGGACGAGGAGTTCCTGGGCCGCTGGGCCGAGGAGCACGGCAAGCCGGCCGGCTCGACCGCCCTGTCGCTGCGCGAGGACGCGGAGCTGCTGGCCGAGGTGCAGCGGGCGGTGGACGACGGCAACGCGGCGGTCTCCAAGGCCGAGTCCGTACGCAAGTTCCGTATCCTGCCGGCCCAGTTCACCGAGGAGGCGGGCCACATCACGCCGTCGCTGAAGCTGAAGCGGAACGTGGTGGCGAAGGACTTCGCGGACGAGGTGGAGTCGATCTACCGCAGCTGAGCGGTGTACGCGTACGAAGGGGCCCGCACCTCCATCAGGTGCGGGCCCCTTCACGCGTTCACAGCAGCGTCTTGAGCTTCTCCGCCAGCAGGTCCCAGCGCCACTTCTCCTCCACCCAGGCCCGCCCCCGCTCCCCCATCCGCCGACGCAGCTCCGCGTCCCCGAGCAGCGTCACGATCCGGTCCGCCGACTCCTCGGCGCTGCCCCCGCGCACCACCCACCCGGTCTCGCCGTCGAGCACCGCGTCCGGGGCCCCGCCCGAGTCGCCGGCCACCACCGGCAGCCCGGTCGCGGACGCCTCCAGGTAGACGATCCCCAGCCCCTCCACGTCGAGCCCCCCGCGCCGGGTCCGGCACGGCATGGCGAAGACGTCCCCGGCCCCGTAGTGGGCGGGCAGCTCCGCCCACGGCACGGGCCCGGTGAACCGCACCGAGTCCTCCACCCCGGTCTCCGCCGCGAGCCGCTCCAGGTCCTTGGCGTACGGGCCGCCGCCGACGATCAGCAGCACCGCGTCCGGGACCTGCGCCAGGATCGCGGGCATGGCCAGGATCAGCGTGTCCTGGCCCTTGCGCGGGACGAGGCGCGAGACACAGACGACGACGGGCCGGTCGGAGAGGCCGAGGCGGGCGCGGACCCGGTCCCCGCCGGAGGCCGGGTGGAAGGTCTTCTCGTCGACGCCCGGCGGGAGCTGCACCATGCGGGCGGCCGCGTCCGGGGTGAGGGCGGTGGCGATCCGGGAGCGGGTGTACTCCCCCAGATAGGTGATCGTGTCCGTGGCGTCCCCGATCCGGCGCAGCAGCTGCCGGGAGGCGGGCAGCTGGGCCCACCCCGCCTCGTGGCCGTGGGTGGTGGCCACCAGCCGCCGGGCGCCCGCCCGGCGCAGCGCGGGCGCCATCAGGCCGAGCGGGGCGGCGGCGCCGAACCAGACGGAGGAGCAGCCGTGTGTCCGCAGCAGGGCGGTGGCCCGCCGGGTGACGCGCGGGGTCGGCAGCAGCATCGTCGTACGGTCGCGGACCACCGTGAAGGGCTGCTCGGCGTCGAAGGCGGCGGTGGCCGCCGCGCCCTCCTCGCCGCGCTTCCAGGTGGAGGCGTAGACGACGACCCGGTCGGGGTCCAGGCGCAGCGCCATGTTGTGCAGGAACGCCTGGATGCCACCGGGGCGGGGCGGGAAGTCGTTGGTCACGATCAAGGTCTTGTCCATCGCGGCTGACAGTACCCAACGGCCGCGCTTCACCGACGGCGCCCTCGCCCCCCGGCATCATGGGCCGCCGGAACCGGGCCGGAGACGATGAGGGCGGCGATGACGGGACGAGCACCCACCGGTGTACGGCTGCTGCCGTACGGACTGCTGCCGTGCGCGGCCTGGGCGCTGACCCGGGCCGCGCTGCTGCTCTGTGTGTTCGGCGTTCTCGGCGTGCTGTCCGTCCCGGGCCCGGACGTCACGGTGGACGTGTCGGTGATCTACCGGGGCTGGTACGAGACGCTGCTCAGCGGCACGTACCCGCTGGACGACGTCACCTGGCAGTACCCGCCCGGCGCCGCCCTCGCGATCCTCTCCCCCGCCCTGCTGCCCTTCTGGGAGTACGCGAGCGCCTTCTACGCGCTGGTGCTGCTCTGCGACGCGCTGGTGTTCGGGCTGCTGCTGTCCGCGGGGCGGCGGCCGGCGACGAGGGCGGCGGGGGCGTGGGTGTGGGTCGTGGGGGTGCCGCTGCTGGGGCCGACCGTGTACGCCCGCTACGACCTGATGGTGACGGCGGTCGCGGTGGCGGCGCTGCTGGCAGGGGTGCGCCGTCCGGGGGTGCTGGGGGCGCTGGCCGCGTTCGGGGCGCTGCTGAAGGTGTGGCCGGCGCTGGTCCTGGTGGGGGTGGAGCGGGGGCGGCCGACCCGGGCGGCCTGGTCGGCGGCGGCGCTGACGGCGGCCGGCCTCGGGGCGGGGTTCGCGCTGTGGATGCCGGGGGCGTTCGCGTTCTGGGCCTTCCAGCGGGACCGGGGCCTGGAGATCGAGTCGCTGGGGGCGCTGTACTTCCACCTCGCGCGCCACGCCGGCTGGGAGGGGCGGGTGGAGCTGCACTACGGCTCGATGGAGTTCCTCGGCCCGCAGGTGGGGCTGGTCTCCGCGCTGGCCCTGGGGCTCGCCGTGGCGGCGCTGGGCTGGCTGCTGGTGTGGCGGCTGCGGGCCCGTACGTTCGCCGCCCACACCCCGGCGCAGGCCGCGTTCACGGCGGTGCTGCTCTTCACCACGACGAGCCGGGTGATCAGCCCGCAGTACATGGTGTGGCTGGTCGGCCTCGCGGCGGTGTGCCTGGTGTTCCGGGGCTGCGGGATGGTCCTGCCCGCCGTGCTGGTGCTGGTCGCGACCGGGGTGACGGTGCTGGAGTTCCCGGTGGGCTTCGCCGACGTGGTGGCGAGCGAGGCGTGGGGCGTGACGCTCCTGTTCGTACGGAACGGGCTGCTGGTGGCGGCCTCGCTGATCGCCGCGCGGCGGCTGTGGCGTCGGACCGTGCCCGGGGCGCGGTCCGGGGAGGCGGTGGCCCCGGTCCTCGGGGATCAGCCGAGCCGGGCGCTCAGGTAGTCGCGCCAGTCGGCGGTGAACTCCTCGGGCTCCGTGTCGAGCACGGACGCCATCGCCTGCTCCACCGCCCCCTCCCGCCCGGGGTGGGCGCCCACCGCCGCGTAGAAGGCGGTCAGCTTCTCCTTGCCCCACCGCTCCGCGACGAGCTCGCAGGCCATCCAGGCGCTCTCGTAGGCCCGCGCCAGCTCGGCGGGGTCGCCGTCGAAGCCGAAGTCCTCGTCGTCGGGGAGCGCGTCGGGGAGGTCGCCAGCCCGGACCGCGCCCGTCAGCTCGGGGGCGATGACGTCGGGGGCGCGGTCCTCCCCCCGGTAGGCGGCCCAGTCGGCGAAGCCCTCGGAGAGCCAGACGGGGGTGGCCGCGGAGGTGCTGGTCCGGGTGGCGACATGGGTCGTCTCATGGGTCAGGACGACCCGCTGGCCGAAGCTGCCGAGGGTGGCGTACGCCTGCGGGTTGACGATCACCCGGTCCGCCAGGGCCGGGCGCTCACCGGTCACGCCGGCCTCGCCGGTGGTGACGGCGGCGATCCCCCGGTAGCTGGTCTCCGGGGAGCCCAGCAGCCCCGCCATGGACCCCACCGAGTCCGGGACGAGCACCACCACCCGGCGGGCCCAGGGGTGCGGCCAGGCGTCCGACACGGCCGGGACGGCGAGGTCCACGGTGTCCGCGACCTGGCGCAGCTCCTCCTGCGCCCGTCCGACGCCCAGGACGAGGCTGTGGGCGCCCCGGACGACCGTCACCTCCCCCTGGTGCCAGAGCTGGTCGGAGGCGCCCTCGGCGGGCCGGTCGGCGCTGACGTACCACCGCTCGCCGTCCCGCATCAGCTCCAGGGTGCGGCGGGTGGCGACGGGCGCGGTGTCGTACCCGTCGATCCGGTAGCGCAGCTCCACCTCGGTGGTGGCCCAGTCGCCGTCCTGCTCGGTGATGGCCTTGACCTCGTACGTCCACGACTTCAGGGGGACGTCGGCGAGGTTGGCCAGTTCCGTGCGCTGAGCGGCCCGCAGCTTCACGGCGTCGGGGGCGATGGCGTCGAGGTAGCCCGCCGGGTCCCGGGCGAGGACGGCGGCGGCGCGGCGCTCCAGGGCGGCGTCGATCTCGCGGACGGTGAGGGAGGTGTCGGCGTCCTGACGGGCCGCCGGGGCCACACAGGCGGAGACGGTCAGCAGGGCGGCGAGCACCGGGCCCGCCGCACGCCGAGGGAGCCGGGGGCGTCTGCCCCGCACACCACGTCCTTCCACGGCCACCCTGCCGATCGTACGGTCAGTTCCGGGCGGGGCGATCGGATCCGGGCGGGCGGTCGGGGTGAGGCGGCCGGATCCGGACGGCGGTCAGATCCGGGTCACCGAGGAGACCGGCATCATGCCGACGGGGTCGTAGCGGATCGGGGCGCCCGGGTAGGGGGCGTGGATGACCTGGCCGTTGCCCACGTACATGGCGATGTGGCTGGCGTCGGCGCGGTAGGCGACCAGGTCGCCGGGCCGGGCCTGGGAGAGGGGGACCATGCGGCCCGCGTACCGCTGGGCCTGCGAGGTACGGGGCAGGCTCACCCCGGCCTGGGCGTAGGCCCACTGCATGAGCCCCGAACAGTCGAAGCCGGAGGGCCCGTTGGCGCCCCACACGTACGGCTTGCCGAGCGCCTGGTGGACGGCGGCCACGGCGGACACCGCACGGCCCGAGCCGGGGGCGGTGCCCGGGAGGCCGGGCGCGGCGTCGGGGGCGGCGTCGCGGCCGGGGCCGGAGCGCGAGGCCCGGTCGAAGGCGGCGCGGTCCTCGGCCGGCAGGGAGTTCAGCAGCTGCCGGGCCTGGCGGAGCTTGGCCTCGACGGTCCGTTTGTGGCGGGCGACGACGGCCCGGTCGCGCTCCAGCTCGGTGAGGGCGCGGGTGGCCTCGGCGCGGGTCTGCGCGACACCGCGCTGGGCGTGCCGGAGCTTGTCCAGGGTCAGCGCCTGACGGGCGCCGGCCCGGTCGAGGGCCGCGGCCCGCTCCAGGTAGGTGTCCGGGTCGGAGGAGAGCAGCAGGGCGAGCGCCGGGTCGATGGAGCCGGTGCGGTACTGGGCGCCCGCCATCGCACCGAGCGCGTCGCGCATCCGGTTGACGGCTTCCTGGCCCCGGGCCGTGGCGTCCTGGGCCCGGTCCGCCTCGCCGCGCAGCCGCTCCACCCGCTCACCGGCCTCGTTGTAGAGCTCGGTGGCCTGCTCGGCCTCGCCGTAGAGCCGGTCGACGGCCGCCTTGGCGCTCGCGCGGGTGTCCTTCGGGTCGGCGCCGGCCGGGGTTCCGGCCAGGGTCACGGCCGCGGTGGCGGCGACCGCCGACACGGCCGTGACGCGGACGCTCCGATTGAGGCCGGACTGTGTGGGACGGCGATGGGACACCACAGGAAGCCGCACTCCCTTCCGCTGACGCAGTTGACGCGTAACGCGCGGCCCCTGCCGCCCGGGAGGGGCGGACCGACGAGCGGGAGCCGCACAGCAGCCAGACAGTAATCGGACGACTACCGGGCGGCCAAAGACCTCGCCGGTGGCGGAAGCGGCGTCGAACACCGCTGCCCCGCCGGTGACCTCGGTCTCCGGCGGGGCAGGGCGTCAGCTTGGGGTGAGGCGATTCCCTCGTTCGGGCGTCGTTCTCGGCGTGCTCCGCGTCAGACGCGGACGCCGAACTGGAAGGTGCCCATGTAGTCCATCGACTCGTAACGGACGACGGTGCCCGGCTTCGGGGCGTGCAGGACCTGGTTGTTGCCGGCGTAGAAGCCGACGTGCGCCAGGCCGTTGAAGAAGACCATGTCGCCCGGCCTCAGCTGGCTGCGGCCGATCTTCACGCCGTCGTTCTGCTGGGTGTACGTGGTCCGGCTGATGTTGACACCGGCCTGGGCGAAGGCCCACTGGGTCAGCCCGGAGCAGTCGTAGGAGTTGGGGCCCGAACCGCCGGAGACGTACGGCTTGCCGAGCTGGGTGGCGGCGGCGCTGAGGGCGGCGGCGCCACGGTTGGAGGCGGGGGCCTCGTTGCCGAGGGAGGGGGTGCTGCTCCCGGTGCTGAGCTGGACCCGCTCGCTGGTGGCGCGGCTGGCGCGCTCCTTGGCCGCCTCCTCCTCCTGGACCTTCGCCCGCTCGGCGGCGGTCAGGCTGTTGAGCAGCCGCTGCGCGTCGGCCAGCTTGCCCTGGTACTTCTTCTTGTTCTCGCCGAGCGCCTTGCGGACGTCGGCGAGGTCGCCGAGCTTGTCCTGGGCCTCCTTGCGCTGCTGGGCGAGGGTGCGCTGCTTGGCCTGGATCTTCTGCAGCGACTCCGTCTGCTTGACCGTCAGCTGGTCGAGCGCGGAGGCCTGGTCGAGGAAGCTGTCCGGGTCCGAGGCGAGGAAGAGGGCGATCGAGGGGTCGATGCCGCCGGAGCGGTACTGCGCGGTGGCGATGGAACCCAGCTCGCCGCGCAGGTCGTTGAGCTCGTCCTGACCCCGGGCGACCTTGTCCTGCAGCGCGTCGACCTGCTTCTTGAGCTTGTCCTGCTGCTCCTTGGCCCCGTTGTACTTCTCGGTGGCGGCCTCGGCCTCGTGGTAGAGCTTGTCGACCTTCGCCTTGACCTCGTTCGTGGTCGGCTTGGGGTCGGCGTGGGCGGCCTGGGAGGTCAGGGCCACGGCCGCAGCGGCGGTCGCGGTGAGCACGGTCACGCGGGTGCGGCTCGGCTGCTTGGGACGACGGTGGGACGCCACGAAGGCGAGCTCCTTCTTCCTCGAGCCGCCTACCGGGCTTGTGGGGGAATGAATCCCCGGCTCCGTGCAGATGACGGACTAGGCGGTTCCTTCACTGCCACCCCGGATGGGTGATCAACCGTGCGAAGGTTCGAGGCCTGACCCTAGTGACCATCTTGTGATCAGTTCAAATCCTCACAGGATTTTTCTTGTCACACCAGGCACTTCTTTACTCTCACCCCACCGCGTGTAGCGGCGACTTGACGGTACGTTCCCGGAAAAGCGGCAAGCCACACATCCGTCCCGCATGCGGCGCATCGACCTTTAGACGCGCGAAAGCCGCTTGAGAAGCAAAGCGGACGCAACGGGCCTGGCACCGGCCTTGGCCACCCCGTCCGCCACCTCGCGGTCGGTGGAGACGACCACGACGGGCCGTCCCGGCGGTTCCGCGCGGGCCAGTTGACGGATCAGCTCGTCCGCGGTGACCCCCGCCTTGCTGAACAGCACCCGCACCCCGCGCGGCGGCGCGAGCAGCACCGGAGCGGCCAGTTCGGCGCCGTCGAAGACACAGGTCATCTCGGCGCCGGTCTGCGCGGCGAGCACCGAGAGGCCGCCCAGCAGCCGCAACCGCTGCTTCTCCAGCGGCATCTGGGGATAGCCGGTCTTGGTGACGTTGTAGCCGTCCACGATGAGATGCGCCTGCGGCAGCGCCAGCAGCTGGTCGAGCAGCGCCGGGTCCGTCTCGGAAAGCGCCCTGGCGGCAATGTCCTTGGGCGACATCCGGCCCGGCTCCACCGCGTCCACGCTGTCGGCCGGGCGGGCCGTCAGCGGGGGCAGGGCCAGCTCGCGCCGGAGCCCCGAGGCCGCGTCCAGCACGGTGTCCAGGAGCAGCCGCAGCCGCATGTCCTCCACCGAGCGGCCCTCGCGGGCGGCCCGCCGGCTCGCCTCCAGGGCGGCCTCGGCCTCGCCCAGCCGCCCTTTGAGCCGCCGCGACTCGCTCTCGGCGGCGGAGAGCTGCACGGCGGCCTCCGCCCGTACGGCGTCGGTCTCGGCGGTGCCGCGGCGCAGGGCGGCCTCCCCCCGCTTCACCTCGCTCAGCGCGGAGCGCAGCTTGCGGTGGAGCGACTCGGACTCCTTGCGGGCCGCGTCCAGCTCGGCGCGCAGCCGCTCGGTCTCGCTACGGGTGTGGGCGCGCGCCCGCTCCAGCTCCTCGCGCAACCGCGCCAGCTCGCGCCGGGTCTCCTCGTCCACCCGCTCCGCGTCGGCCCGCTGGACCTCCTCGCCGGCCGCCTCGACCAGCTTGACCCAGCCCGCCGGGCGCAGCACATAGGCGGCGGCGGCCACATCGACGGGGTCGGCGGCCGCGGGCGGCGACCCCGCCTCCAGCGCACCGGCCAGCTCCGGCTGAGCCTGGCTCAGCCGCTCGCCGATGCGCTGCCGGAAGAGCAGGTCGCCCTCCAGGGCGGCGGCCATCGCGTTCCCGGCGAACTTGGCCCGCCGGCTCGGGGTGAACCGGGCGTACTGCCGCAACTGGGCGGGCAGTTCGGCCACGGTCAGGCCGCCGAAGGCGTCCGAGACCAGGGCGACGACCCGCCGCCGTACGCCTTCGGGCAGCGGGCGGCCGAGCGCCTCTGCACCGCCGTCGGCCGCGTCGGCCGGTTCGGCGCCGCTGGTCGGCTGATCCACCGTCCGTCACCCCATAGATATGTCTGTCGGTGCGCTCCCTCAGGAGGCGGCACCCGGCCTGTCCACCAGTTCGATCTGGTCCACCGCGTTGCACCAACGACAGCGGACCGACTCGATGGTCTCACTGACCACCTCCCGCTCCTCGACACTGGACTCACCGGCCAGGTCGAGATGGACGTACTCCACGACCTTGGAGGACCGCGTCACGTCGAAGCGCGTGAGATTGCCGCACAGGGTGCAGCGCCAGCGGGTCCCGTCGGTCGGCAGGGGAACCGTCGTCATCGTTGCGTCCTCTTTCGTCGTCTCCGACAGCGCGCGCCGGGCGTGCCGTCGCGTCGCTTCCTGTCCTGCGTCAAGGATCTCGCGGTGCGCCGTCGAACTGCGGAAGTCCTGGCGTAACCCTACGGCCTCGCGTACAGGCACCGGCACGGCGAGGCGCTCCGCCCTGTTCCCCCCGGTACGTCATGCTCTGTACATGATCGACGGGCGGCGGATCGACTGGCGGGCCACGACCAGGAGGGTCCGGGGCAGCGCGGCGGGCGGGGCGCCGGTGACGTACGGGCTGATCACGCTGTGCTGCGCCATCTTCCTGATCAGCCCCCTGGCCGGGTTCGGCGCCTCGTACGGGAGCCAGGACGCGCTGCTCGCCGCGCAGGCCGGGTACTTCGAGCGGTGGGGGGTGATCCCGGCCGAGCTGTGGCAGGGCTCCGCCCGCGCCCTGTTCACGCCGTTCACCGCGCTGTTCGTGCACGGCAGTTGGCTGCACCTGCTGGGCAACCTGCTCTTCCTGTACGTGTTCGGGGCGATGGCCGAGGAGCGCATGGGCCGGGTGCGGTTCGCCCTCTTCTACGTGGGGTGCGGCTACCTGGCGCTGGTCTGTTACGCGGCGGTGCACGCGGACTCGGGGCAGACGCTGGTCGGCGCCTCGGGCGCGATCTCGGGGGTGCTCGGCGCCTTCCTCTTCCTGTTCCCGAAGACCCGGGTGACCAGCCTGTTCCCGTTCCTCTTCTTCCTGCCGCTGCGCTTTCCCGCCTGGATCGTGCTGGTCTTCTGGTTCGGGCTCCAGTGGGCGGCAGCCCAGACCGCGGACGCCGGGCCGGGGGTGGCGTATCTGGCGCATGTGGCGGGGTTCGCGGCGGGGTTCCTCTACGCCTGGGGGCGTTGTCGGGGAAGGGCCGGGGCCTTCCGGCCCGATCCGGAGGGAAGGCCATAGAGTGAGGGTTCCAGCCACGGCCACCGAGGGAGACAGCCAGCCGTGATCACCGCGATCGTGCTCATCAAGACCAGCGTGGACCGGATTCCGGAGATCGCCGAGGCCATCGCCGCGCTGGACAGCGTCAGCGAGGTCTTCTCCGTCACCGGCACCTACGACCTGATCGCCATGGTCCGGGTCGCCCGGCACGACGACCTGGCCGACATCATCCCCGGCCGGATCAGCAAGATCCCGGGCGTCGAGGGCACCGACACCCACGTGGCGTTCCGCACGTACTCCCAGCACGACCTGGAAGCGGCGTTCGCCATCGGCCTCGACGCGTGACACCGGGCTTCTCGGCCGGGGAGGGGCAGCGCGCCCGTCCCCGGCCGAGGTGTTTCCCGAGGCTCAGACCTGGGCGGCCGTGCCCCGGTCCGGGACGCAGCGGCCGTCCTCGGTGCGGTACTTCCACCGGGCGCCCTCGCGGACCAGCTCGGTGACCGCACGCAGGAACCGCTCGATGTGCTCGTCCGGCGTACCGGCTCCGAAGCTGACCCGGATGGCGTTGAGGGACCGCTCGCCCGGCTCTCCCTCCGGCGCGCCGCACTCGCCCGGGTCCTGCGGGTCGCTGCCCAGGAGGGTGCGCACCAGCGGGTGGGCGCAGAAGAGGCCGTCGCGGACGCCGATGCCGTACTCCGCGGAGAGGGCGGCGGCGAAGTGCGAGCTGTTCCAGCCGCGCACCACGAAGGAGATGACGCCGACCCGGGGGGCGTCGTCGCCGAAGAGCGAGAGCACCTTCACCTCGGGGACCTCTGCGAGCCCTGCGCGGACCCGGCCCACCAGCTCCTGCTCACGGGCGACCAGGGAGTCGAAGCCCGCCTCGGTCAGGGCCTTGCAGGCGGAGGCGATGGAGTAGACCCCGATGACGTTGGGCGAACCGGCCTCGTGGCGGGCGGCCGTGGTGTGCCAGTCGACGTCCACGCCGCCGTCCGCGCGCCGGGCCACCTTGCGGGAGGCGCCGCCGCCGGCGAGGTAGGGCTCGGCCGCCTGGAGCCAGTCGGCGCGGCCGGCGAGGACCCCGGAGCCGAAGGGCGCGTACAGCTTGTGGCCGGAGAACGCGACCCAGTCGACGTCCAGTTCGGCGATGTCCACGGGGTGGTGCGGGGCGAGCTGGGCGGCGTCCAGGACGATCCGGGCGCCGTGCGCGTGGGCGGCGGCGGCCAGCTCCTGGACCGGCCACAGCTCACCGGTCACGTTGGAGGCGCCGGTGACGCAGACCAGCGCGGGGCCGTAGGGATCGCGGTCGGCCAGCGCCCGCTCCAGGGTCTCCACCGCCTGGCCCGGGGTGCGGGGCGCGTCGAGGTAGGTGACCTGGGCGTCGCGCCAGGGCAGCAGGGAGGCGTGGTGCTCGGTCTCGTAGACGAAGACCCGGCAGTCCGCCGGGATCGCGGCGGCCAGCAGGTTGAGGGAGTCGGTCGTCGAACGGGTGAAGACCACCTGGTCGTCCGCGCGGCAGCCGAGGAACTCCGCGACGGTGCGGCGGCTGTTCTCGAAGAGGTCGGTGGAGAGCTGCGAGAGGTATCCGGCACCGCGGTGGACGCTGCCGTAGTACGGGGCGTACGCGGCGACGTCGTCCCAGACCCGCTGGAGGGCCGGGGCGCTGGCGGCGTAGTCGAGTGCGGCGTAGGTGACTTCACCGCCGGTGACAAGCGGAACGGTGACATCCTGCCCCAGAACGGGCAGCGGGGCACAGACCGACGGGTCGATGGCAGCGGTGGAGACAGACATGGCGAACTCCCGTAAGAGGCAGGCGAGATCCGTGCGCCGGCGGATACGCGGCAGCGCAGGGGAAGGGTGGGAAAAGAGGGTGCGCGGAAGAAGGGCGGTCAGCCCGGGGCTCGGAAAGCCCGGGGACGAGCCCTAACGCATTCGCTTGCTCACAAGAGGCTCCCTAGGGACCAGGACCCCGGGGGCTGGCGTCCACTGGACGCCGAGGGGCCCGCGCTTGCCGCAGACCTCGCTGCCTACGGCCTGGTCTTCACCCGGGGCACCCCGCCACGGACGGAGGGTTGCCGGACAGCGGGCCGGGGCCGTAGTCGCTGTCACTCATGACCTGCGCAGCATCTTGCCATACGTACGCACACACGCAAGGGCGCAGTCCGTCATCCGGACTGCGCCCTGCGTCACATCACGGGTACGTTCAGGCGTTGCTCGCCGCCACCCACCGCTCCAGCGCCCCCTTGGCCGCACCGGAGTCGACGGCCTCCGCCGCGACGAGCATCTTCGCCGCGATCCGCTCGGTCAGCGTGCCGGGCCCCGGGTCGAGCGCGACCAGCGCCGCCGCCGAGTTGAGCAGCACCGCCTCGCGCACCGCGCCGCCCTCGCCGTCCAGCAGCCGGCGGGCCACATCGGCGTTGTACGAGGCGTCGGCGCCGCGCAGGGCCTCGACGGGGACGATCGGCAGCCCGACGTCGCGCGGGTCGAAGGGCTCCTCGCGCACCGTGCCCTCGTGGACCACCCAGACCCGCGAGGTGGCGGTGGTCGTCAGCTCGTCGAGCCCGTCGTCCCCGCGGAAGACGAGGGCCGAGTTGCCCCGCTCGGCGAGCACACCCGCGACGATGGGCGCCATCCTGGCGTCGGCCACCCCGATGGCCTGCGAGCGCACCTGGGCCGGGTTGGTCAGGGGGCCCAGGATGTTGAACGTGGTCTGCGCCCCGAGTTCTCGGCGGGCCTTGGCGGCGTACCGCAGGGCGGGGTGGAACTTCACGGCGAAGCAGAAGGTGATGCCCGCCGCCTCGGCGACCTCCACCACCCGCTGCGGGGTCAGCTCCAGGTTGACGCCGAGCTTCTCCAGCACGTCGGAGGAGCCGCTCGCCGACGAGGCGGCCCGGTTGCCGTGCTTGACGACCTTCGCGCCGGTCCCGGCGATGACGATCGCGGACATGGTCGAGATGTTGACCGTCTTGGCGAGGTCGCCGCCGGTGCCCACGATGTCGACGGTGCGGCCCGGTACGTGGATGGTGTTGGCGTGCGCGTACATCGCGCGCACCAGCCCGGTGACCTCCTCCACGGTCTCGCCCTTGGCCCGCAGCGCGACCGCGAAGCCGGCGATCTGCGCGTCGGTCGCCTCGCCGCTCATGATGCGGTCCATCGCCCAGGCCGTCTCCTCGGAGGAGAGGTTCTCACCACGCAGCAGGGGGTTCAGCAGGCCGGGCCAGGAACGGTCCGCCACGCTGTCGCCGCCGCTCGGGGTCACAACGTTCATGGTCCGCTCCAGGGGGTCCACAGCCGGTAGGGATACGGCTCCACCCTATCCAGCCACCGGGACAGCGAAGAGCCCCGTCCATCGGATGGACGGGGCTCCTGCTGTGGCGATCAGTTCAGCTGATCAGTGGTGGCCGTGGCCGTCGCTGATCTCCTTGTACTCCTCCGCGGTGGGCTTGGCGATCTGGTTGTCCTCGCCGAAGTAGCCCTTGCTGAGCTTGGCCCGCACCTTCTGGAGAGGGGAGATCTTGCGCTTGACGCCGTTCTCGTCGACCTCGGGGCCCAGTTCGAGCGGCTTGTACTGCTCGTGCGCGGTGAGCGTGTGCAGCTGCCCCTGCGAGAGCGGCTCGTGGATCTCCACGAACTCACCGTGCGGCAGGCGCTTGATGATGCCGCTCTCGCGACCGTGCAGCACCTTCTCCTTGTCACGGCGCTGGAGGCCGAGGCAGATCCGCTTCGTGACGATGAACGCGATGACCGGTCCGACGAAGAAGAAGATCCGGACGAACCAGGAGATGGCGTTGATCGACAGATGGAAGTGCGTGGCCCACAGGTCGTTACCACCGCCGACGAGGCCGATGAAGTACGCCGTGATCCAGGCGACGCCGAGTCCCGTACGGGTCGGGGCGTTGCGCGGGCGGTCCAGGATGTGGTGCTCGCGCTTGTCGCCGGTGATCCACGACTCGATGAACGGATAGACCGCCGGCAGCGAGAGCACCAGGCCGAAGAGGACCAGCGGGATGAACACGCCCAGGTTGAGCGTGTGACCCCAGAAGACGATCTCCCAGCCCGGCATCACACGGACCAGCCCCTCGGCGAAGCCCATGTACCAGTCGGGCTGTGCACCGGTGGACACCTGGTCCGGGCGGTACGGTCCCAGCGCCCAGATCGGGTTGATCGTGGCGATGGCCGAGATGATCGCGATGATGCCGAAGACCAGGAAGAAGAAGCCTCCGGCCTTCGCCATGTAGACCGGCATCAGCGGCATGCCGACGACGTTCTTGTTCGTCTTGCCCGGACCCGCGAACTGCGTGTGCTTGTGGTAGAAGACCAGGATCAGGTGGGCCACCAGCAGCCCGAGCATGATGCCCGGCAGCAGCAGGATGTGGATCGAGTAGAACCGGGCCACGAAGTCGTGGCCGGGGAACTCGCCGCCGAACAGGAACATCGAGATGTACGTACCGACGATCGGCACGGACAGGATCGCGCCCTGGGTGAAGCGGACACCCGTACCGGAGAGCAGGTCGTCCGGGAGGGAGTAGCCGGTGAAGCCGGTGAACATGCCCAGCACGAAGAGCAGGAACCCGAACAGCCAGTTGACCTCGCGCGGCTTGCGGAAGGCGCCCGTGAAGAAGACGCGCATCATGTGCACGAACATGGCCGCCAGGAAGATCAGCGCGCCCCAGTGGTGGATCTGCCGCACGAGCAGACCACCGCGGACCTCGAAGCTGATCTTCAGCGTGGAGGCGTAGGCCTCCGACATCAGGATGCCCTGCATGGGCTCGTACGGGCCGTGGTAGACGACCTCGGTCATGCTCGGCTGGAAGAACAGCGTCAGATACACACCCGTGAGGATGATGATGATGAAGCTGTAGAGCGCGACCTCACCGAGCATGAAGGACCAGTGGTCCGGGAAGATCTTGCGCATGTTGGCCTTGGCCAGGCCGTAGATGCCCAGCCGGCCGTCCGCCCAGTCGGCGACCCGCTCGCCCGCGGGTGCCTTGCGCTGTCCCGCCTGGTCGGCGGGCGGGGTTGTTGTCGCAGTACTCATCCGCGCTCCCAGAAGGAAGGGCCGACGGGCTCGTCGAAGTCACCGAGCGCCTCGAGGTTGCCCTCGCTGTTCACGCCGATCCGCAGCTGCGGGAGAGCGTGGCCGGCCGGACCGAAGATGACGCGGGCGCCGTCGGAGAGGTCGAAGGTGGACTGGTGGCACGGGCAGAGCACGTGGTGTGTCTGCTGCTCGTACAGGCTGATCGGGCAGCCGACGTGGGTGCAGATCTTGGAGAAGGCCACGATGCCCTCGTGGGCCCAGTCGCGCTGGCGCTTGTCCTTGATGTCGTCCGGCTCGATGCGGACGATCATCAGGGCGGCCTTGGCGATCTGCGAGAGGAAGTCGTGCGACTCCTCCTCCAGCCCCTCGGGCTTGGCGAAGGTCAGCGACCCCACGGGGACGTGCTCGGGACGCAGCGGCTCGCCCGTGTTCATGTTGACGAGCAGCTTGCCCTTGGCCCACATCGTGGTCCGGAGCTTCTTCTCCGGGAGCGGACCGAGGTCGCGCAGCAGCACCACGCCGGAGAGCGGCACCAGGGCCAGCGCACCGAAGAGGGTCGTGCGGATGAGCTTGCGGCGGCCGATCGCGGACTCCTCGGCACCGGCCTTGAAGTCGGCGAGGACCTTGGCCTTGACCTCGGGGGTCGCCTCGATCGGGTGCCGCTCGTCCGCGACCTCGACGTCGGACATCAGAGTGCGCGCCCAGTGGACGGCGCCCGCGCCGATGAAGAAGAGCGCGAAGCCGAGCGTCAGTCCCAGGGAGAAGTTGAGCGGACTCACATGGCCGAAGGGCCAGATGTAGACGATCTTGTCCACCGGGAAGATGACGTACGAGGCGATGAAGCCCACCGTCGACAGCATCGAGAGGAGGAACATGAACGCGACGGCCCGCTCCGAGCGGTTCGCGGCGCGTTCGTCGAGGTCCTGGATGCGCGGCTTGTGGGCCGGCAGCCCCGGGTCGGCGAACGGGTCGTCCGTACCCTCCACCGCGCCGTGCGCGGTCTCCTGCACTACGGGCAGGTTGTCTTCTGGAATCTGTTGGCTACTCATGACTTCTTGGCCTTAGCGGTGTGGGCCGCGACCCAAACGGCGGATGCGACGAGCGCGCCGAGTCCGAAGATCCAGGCGAAGAGGCCCTCACTGACCGGGCCCAGACCGCCGAGGGAGAGGCCACCGGGGCTTGCCGTCTCATCACCGTTCACGGTCTGGATGTACGCGATGATGTCCTTCTTCTCCTGCTCCGGCATGATCGTGTCGGGGAAGGAGGGCATGCTCTGCGGGCCGGTCTGCATGGCCTCGTAGATGTGCTTCGGGCTCACGCCTTCGAGGGCCGGGGCGTACTTGCCGTTGGTCAGCGCGCCGCCCTTGCCCGTGAAGTTGTGGCACTGGGCGCAGTTGTTGCGGAACAGTTCGCCACCCTTGGCGATGTTCGCGCCGGCCGGGTCGACCTGCTTGTCGGTCGGCGTGATCGGACCGGCGCCGAGCGACGCGACGTACGCCGCCAGCTGGTCGATCTGCGCCTGGGTGTAGATGACCTTCTTCTTCGGTACCTGGGCGCCCGGCTGCTGCGCGGGCATACGGCCCGTACCGACCTGGAAGTCGACGGCGGCGGAGCCCACGCCCACGAGGGACGGCCCGTCGGTGGTGCCCTGACCGCCGGTTCCGTGGCAGCTGGCGCAGCCTACGGTGTAGAGCTTCTTGCCCTCGTCGATGGCGAGGGACTGGGCGGTTTCGTCGGCCTGCGCCTTACCCGCAGGCGCGAACGCGGCGTACAGCCCCCCGGTAGCCGCCAGCGCGAGGAGTAGTACGACGACCGCCGCCAGCGGATGGCGTCGTCGTGCGGAGAGCTTTTTCACGGATTACCCCGGTGTCAGGATCTTCTGCGTCGATGGTGGGTGGGTGCGAGCCCGGTTACTTGATCATGTAGATCGTTGCGAACAGGCCGATCCACACCACATCCACGAAGTGCCAGTAGTAGGACACGACGATGGCTGCGGTGGCCTGGTCATGGGTGAACCTCTTGGCTGCGTACGTCCTGCCGAGAACCAGCAGGAAGGCGATGAGACCGCCCACCACGTGCAGACCATGGAAGCCGGTGGTCAGGTAGAACACCGAGCCGTACGGGTCGGACGACAGGGAGAGCCCCGCCTCCTTGACCAGCTCGACGTACTCCAGGACCTGGCCACCGATGAAGATCGATCCCATCACGAACGTCACGATGAACCAGGTACGGAGCTTCTTCACATCGCCCCGCTCGGCGGCGAAGACGCCGAGCTGGCAGGTGAGTGAGGAGAGCACCAGGATCGTGGTGTTCGAGGCCGCGAACGGGAAGTTCAGATGACCGGCCATCTCCTTCCAGTATTCGGGTCCCATCACCGATCGAAGGGTGAAGTACATCGCGAAGAGGGCCGCGAAGAACATCAGCTCGGACGCCAACCAGATGATGGTTCCGACGCTGGTGAGGTTCGGTCGATTGACCGACGGGTGCGCGTGCCCGGTTTCTACTGTCGTTGCTGTCGCCACGACCGACATTATGTCGGTCGCTTATCCCGCCCTCACTCCGGGGGGTGCCGTTCGGTGTGTCAGTCCCGTGTGTCCTGCCCGAACGGCCCATCGAATCGGTGTCCTTACCGGTGCTGACGGCCGGTCGGTCGGAGTACGATCCGCCCATCGGTTCATGCCCCGAGAGCCCCGAAGACACAGATGTCACGGAGGAACAATGCAGGCGACCGCCACGGTCCTGGTCTACAGCGACGACGCCAACATCCGCGAGCAGGTGAAGCTGGCAGCCGGTCGCAGGCCCGCCGCCGACGTGCCACCGGTGCGGTTCCTGGAGTGCGCGACCCTTCCGGCCGTCCTGGCGGCGCTGGAGGGCGGTGGGGTCGACGTCTGCGTCCTGGACGGCGAGACGGCTCCCATCGGCGGCATGGGCGTCTGCCGGCAGATCAAGGACGAGATCTTCCGCTGCCCCCCGGTCCTCCTGCTGATCGGCCGCCCGCAGGACGCGTGGCTGGCCACCTGGAGCCGCGCGGAGGCCGCCGTGACGCTGCCGGTCGACCCGGTGGAGTTCGCGGACGCACTGGCCGCACTGCTGCGCGCCCGGCTCGCCGTGGAGGCCTGAGAGGCCCCTGCGGCCCTCTGAGGGGCGTCCCGCGTGGCGGGGCGCCCCTTGTGCGTGGTGTCAGACATGGGGGCGCAGCCGGGCGGCCCGGAGCGTCTGCGGGCTGTCCGGCACCCCTTCGCCGAGGGCGCTGCCCTTCTGCCACTTCTCCCAGGAGAGGTTCCAGTCGCCGAACCCGTTGCCGAACGGGGTCATGGTCTCCCCCGCGCTGCCGACGACCTTGACGATGTCGCCCTGGCGCACGGTGTCGAAGAACCACTGGGCGTTGCTCGTGCTCATCCCGGTGCAGCCGTGGCTGACGTTGGCGTTGCCCTGGGAGCCGGTGGACCAGGGCGCGGCGTGGACGTACTCGCCACTCCAGGTCACCCGGGTGGCCCAGTAGACCGGCAGGTCGTACGACTCCGAGGAGCCGGCGGCGATGCCGATGCTCTCCCCGCGCATCCGTACGAACTGCTCCTTGGCGAGGATCACCTTGACGCCGTTGCGGGTGGAGAAGCCGGGCTTGCCGGTGGTGACCGGAATGGTGTTGATCACTTCTCCGTTGCGCAGGACCGTCATGGTGTGGTCCCCGGCGTCGGTGATGGCCTCGATCCGGTCGCCGGTGGTGATCTTCAGGGGCTTGGCCTCGGCCCCGTAGAGGGCGTCGGCCACCTTGATGCCCGTCAGGTTGGAGCGGACCTCGATGGTGGCGTTGGCGGGCCAGAACTCCTGGGGCCGGTAGTGCAGCTTCTTGTCGTCGACCCAGTACCAGGAGCCGGTGACGGCCGGGGTGGAGCGGACCTTCAGGGCGCGCTCGACGGTGGCCCTGGACGCCTTGTCGGTGACCGGAGCGCTGAGTTCCGCCGTGATGGGCTGTCCGACGCCGTAGGTGCCCGCCTGCGGGCCGAAGGCGACCTTCAGCAGCCTCTTGGGCGAGGAGGTGTCGAAGGAGAGCGTACGGACGCCGGGAGCGCCGTCCGCGCTCTCGGTGGAGACCCTGACGGTGTATCCGGTGCCGGCCGCCAGTGGGGCGGTGGAGCGCCACCGCCTGCCGTCGGCGGAGAGCTCGCCCGCCAGGTGGCGGCCGCCCGTGTCCACGGCGCTGACGTCCGTGATGCGGCTGTCGTCCCCCTTGACCGTGACTTCCAGGGGTTTGTCGGGGTCGGCCTTCCGGTTCTTGGAGGGGCCGTTGAAGGCGACCTGGTCCCCGGCGTCGTACGGCTTCGTCGACAGCGGGTGCCCGTCAGGCTCGCCACAGGCGGTCGCACCCGCGCCGAGGGTCACGACCAGCAGAGTGCAGCTCACTACGGTGCGGATGCGCGGCGTGTGGTTCATGAACTCAACGTAAGAAGATTCATCCGATCCAGCGCGTTGTGTGACTGCAAACGAGCGAGGGGCCCGCGTCGCTCCGGGCGACGCGGGCCCCACGGGGGGTGGTGCGGGAGATCGGAAGAGCGTCGTGGTGGGAAAGAGTGTGAGATGGTAGGGGTAGAAATGGGGGGGCGCCGGGTCAGTT
>NZ_JBEYKR010000050.1:0-44404 GCF_040703535.1 Streptomyces sp. NPDC007346 | reverse complement strand
GATCGCCGCAAACGCATTGTTGGCATTGCCCAGGTCAGGCAGCAGCACATGCGCACACATGCCGATCAGGGCACACACCAGGCCGTAGATCACGCCGCCCTCCAGAAGCCCGCCCTGGTCTCCCCGGCCTTCGACGCGTACGGCGTGGACGAGTTCACGGCCCCGCCCTACGCGGCGGTGCGCCGGTGCATCGAGGAGGCGGGCGGCGCCGAGCGGGGCCTCGGTGACGACCGCGAGTATCTGGTCGCCGTCATGGCCGCCGCCCCCGACGACACCGTGCGCAGCCTCGTCACCGAGCTCGCCGTCGAGGTCTTCCACGGCAGGACGATCGACGAGACCTACGCCGGCGTGCAGCTCGTCCAGGTCCGGCTGCGCGCCGTCGACCGCCGGATCGACGACGTCCAGGGCAGCCTCGCCCGCCTCGGCAGCCATGTGGCCCCCGACGCCCTGGCCGCCGCGCAGAACGAGGTCTGGGTGCTCCAGCAGTACGCGCAGTCCCTGCGGGCGAGGGGCGCCGACGCGCTCTGAGCGCTCTCCCGACCGCTGTACGGGGAGACGGGCGGGCGGTCCGCCGACCGCGCCGGGACCAGTAACCGATCGGTGACCGACCGGAATCAAAAAGTCCCCGCACGCCCCTCGTGGCAACCCTGTGCCGTACCCCACACTGGGGCTGCCAGAGTCATCGGAGCGCGAGCGCGACCGGCCGGCGGGGCACCCCCGAGGGCGACACGGCCCGGCGCGGACCTCCATCCCGTCATCCGGCAGCGATCACCTGGAGGTCGCCCCCGTGCAGACCCGGACCGTGACGACCACGACCGAGCACATGTCGGCGATTCCCGTGCAGAACCGGGCCGTCCACCACCCGGAGAACCTCCCGGAGAACGCCCCGGAGAACGCCCCGGACAATCTCCCGGAAGGTCTCCCGGAGAACGCGCCGGAGAACGCACGGGAGAACGCGCCGGAGAACCTGCCGGGAGACCTCCCGGAGACCGCGGCCGACGCCCTGCCCGCGAGCGCACCCGAGGCGGCCCTGAGCGAGCCCGAGGCAGCCCTGAGCGCACCCGAGGCCGTCATGGAGGAAGCGGAGCACGCCCCCGAACCCCGCGAGGCCCGGAGCCGGACGGACAACGGCGGCCCCACCTCCGACCTCTTCCGGCAGTACCTGCGGGAGATCGGCCGCATCCCGCTCCTCACCGCCGCCGACGAGGTCGAGCTGGCCCGCCGGGTGGAGGCCGGACTCTTCGCCGAGGAGCGCCTCGCGAGCACCCCGGACCTGGACTCCCGGCTCGCCGGCGACCTGGACCGGCTCGTGGTCCTGGGCCGCACCGCCAAACGCCGGCTCATCGAGGCCAACCTCCGCCTGGTCGTCTCCGTCGCCAAGCGGTACGTGGGCCGCGGCCTGACCATGCTCGACCTGGTCCAGGAGGGGAACCTGGGCCTGATCCGGGCGGTGGAGAAGTTCGACTACGCCCGGGGCTACAAGTTCTCCACGTACGCGACGTGGTGGATCCGCCAGGCCATGTCCCGCGCCCTGGCCGACCAGGCCCGCACCATCCGCGTCCCCGTCCACGTCGTGGAGCTGATCAACCGTGTGGTCCGGGTCCAGCGCCGCCTGCTCCAGGAGCAGGGGTACGAGCCCACCGCCGAGGAGGTCGCGGCCCAGCTCGACCTGACCCCCGAGCGGGTCACCGAGGTGCTGCGCCTGGCCCTGGAGCCCGTCTCCCTCCACGCCCCCGTCGGCGAGGAGGACGACGTCTCCTTCGGCGACCTCATCGAGGACGGCGACGCCGCCTCACCCGTGGAGTCCGCCGCCTTCCTGCTGCTGCGCGAACACCTGGACGCGGTGCTCTCCACCCTCGGCGAGCGCGAACGCAAGGTCGTCCAGCTCCGCTACGGCCTGGACGACGGGCGGCCCCGCACCCTGGAGGAGATCGGCCGGCTCTTCGGCGTGACGCGCGAACGCATCCGCCAGATCGAGTCCAAGACCCTCAGCAGACTGCGGGACCACGCCTACGCCGACCAGCTCCGCGGCTACCTCGACTGACCCACCGGGACCGCCTCGGCCCGGGACCGCCCCGGCCAGGGACCGACTGGCCAAGACCGACCGAGGCGGCAGCCGGCACCCCGGCCTCAGTCCACCTCCGCCAGCGCCTCCGCGAACTGGGCGGCGTACAACCGGGCATAGGCACCGCCGGCCGCCAACAGCTCCTCGTGCGTGCCCTGTTCCACGATCGACCCGCTCTCCATCACCAGGATCACGTCCGCGTCCCGGATCGTGGAGAGCCGGTGCGCGATCACGAACGAGGTACGCCCGTGGGCCAGGCGCGCCATCGCCTTCTGGATCAGCACCTCGGTCCGGGTGTCCACCGAGCTGGTGGCCTCGTCCAGGACCAGGATCACCGGGTCGGAGAGGAACGCCCGCGCGATGGTGATCAGCTGCTTCTCACCCGCGCTGACCCCCGAACCCTCGTCGTCGATCACCGAGTCGTACCCGTCGGGCAGCGTCCGGATGAAGCGGTCGGCGTGCGCGGCCCGTGCCGCCTCCTCGATCTCTTCCCGGGTGACCGCGCGCGCAGCGCCGTACGCGATGTTCTCCGCTATCGACCCGCCGAACAGCCAGGTGTCCTGGAGCACCATGCCGATCCGCGACCGCAGGTCGTCCCGGCTCATCCGCGCCACATCGACCCCGTCGAGCGCTATCCGCCCGCCGGTCACCTCGTAGAACCGCATCAGGAGGTTGACCAGCGTGGTCTTGCCCGCACCGGTCGGGCCGACGATCGCGACCGTCTGCCCCGGCTCCACACTCAGCGACAGATCCTCGATGAGCGGCTTCTCCGGGTCGTAGCGGAAGGACACCTTCTCCAGCGAGACCCGCCCCAGCAGCTCCTTCGGACGCTCACCGTCCTCCGGGTCCGGGCCCTGCTCCTCGGCGTCCAGCAGCTCGAAGACCCGCTCGGCCGACGCGATCCCGGACTGGACCAGGTTCGCCATCGAGGCGACCTGCGTCAGCGGCATCGAGAACTGCCGCGAATACTGGATGAACGCCTGTACGTCACCGATCGACAGGGTGCCCGAGGCGACCCGCAGACCACCGACGACGGCCACCAGCACATAGTTGATGTTCGAGATGAACATCATCAGCGGCTGCATGATCCCGCTGGCGAACTGCGCCTTGAACCCGGCCTCGTACAACGCGTCGTTCTGCTCGGCGAAGTCCCTCGCGGACTCCTCCTGCCGCCCGAAGACCTTCACCAGGTTGTGCCCGGTGTACATCTCCTCGATGTGGGCGTTGAGCTTCCCCGTCACCCGCCACTGCTGCACGAACTGCGGCTGCGACCGCTTGCCGACCTGCGTCGCCACGACCACCGACAGCGGGATGGTCACCAGCGCCACCAGGGCCAGCAACGGCGAGATCCAGAACATCATGATCAGCACGCCGACGATGGTCAGCAGGGAGTTGATGAGCTGGCCCATCGTCTGCTGGAGCGTCTGCGAGATGTTGTCGATGTCGTTGGTCGCCCGGCTGAGCACCTCACCGCGCTTGGCCCGGTCGAAGTACGACAGCGGCAGCCGCGCCAGCTTGGTCTGGAGGTCCTCCCGCAGCTGGAAGACGATCCGGTTGATCACCCGGATCGACAGCCGCGTCGAGACCAGCATCAGCAGCCCGGCCCCGACGTAGATCACCAGGACCGCCAGCAGGACGTTGCCCACCGCGCCGAAGTCGATGCCCCGGCCCGGGGTGAAGTCCACCCCCGAGAGCATGTCGGCCATCGAACCGCTGCCCTCCCGGCGCAGCCCCTCGATCGCCTCCGCCTTGGTGGTGCCGTCCTGCATCTGCCGGCCGACCACCCCGGCGAAGATCAGGTCGGTCGCCTTCCCGAGGATCTTCGGCCCGGCCACCGACAGCGCCACGCTGATGGTCACCGCGCCCAGCATCAGATACAGCGACGCCTTCTCCCGGCCGAACCGCCTCAGCAGCCGCTTGCTGGACCCCTTGAAGTCCATCGACCGATCGGTGGGCGCGCCCCCGGCCATCATTCGTCCGCCCGGACCGGCCATTACGCGGCCTCCGCTTCCGTCAGCTGGGAGAGCACGATCTCCCGGTACGTTTCATTGCCGTCCATCAGCTCGTGATGGGTACCGCTGCCCACGACCCGCCCCTCGTCCAGCACCAGGATCCGGTCGGCGTCGCGGATCGTGGAGACCCGCTGCGCCACGATCACCACGGTCGCCCCGGCCGTCTCATGGGCCAGCGCCGCGCGCAGCGCCGCGTCGGTCGCGTAGTCCAGCGCCGAGAACGAGTCGTCGAAGAGGTAGATCTCCGGCTGCTGCACCAGCGTCCGGGCGATGGCGAGCCGCTGCCGCTGACCGCCGGACACATTGGTGCCGCCCTGCGCGATCGGCGCGTCGAGCCCGTGCTCCAGCCCTTCCACGAACCCCTTGGCCTGCGCCACCTCCAGCGCGTGCCACAGCTCCTCGTCGGTGGCGTCGGGATTCCCGTACCGCAGGTTCGTCGCCACCGTCCCCGAGAAGAGGTACGGCTTCTGCGGCACCAGGCTCACCGTCTTCGCCAGCAGCACCGGATCGAGCGTCCGCACGTCCTCGCCGTCGACCAGCACCTCGCCGTCCGTCACATCGAACAGCCGGGGTACGAGACCGAGCAGCGTGGACTTCCCACTCCCCGTCGACCCGATGATCGCGGTGGTCTCCCCGGGCCGCGCCACCAGATCGACCTCCCGCAGTACGGGCTCCTCGGCGCCCGGGTAGCGGAACTCCGCGCCCCGCACCTCCAGATGCCCGTGCCGGCGCAGCTCGGTGACGGGGGAGAGGGGCGGCACCACGCTGGAGTCCGTATCGAGCACCTCCGTGATGCGCTCGGCGCACACCTCGGCGCGCGGCACCATCATGAACATGAAGGTGGCCATCATCACGGCCATCACGATCTGCATCAGATAGGCCAGGAACGCGGTCAGCGAACCGATCTGCATCCCACCGCTGTCGATGCGGTGCGCGCCGAACCACACCACCGCGATCGACGACAGGTTGACCACCGTCATGACGGTCGGGAACATCAGCGCCATCAGCCGCCCGGTGGCCACCGACACATCGGTGAGTTCGGTGTTGGCCCCCCGGAACCGCTTCTCCTCGTACCCGTCGCGCACGAACGCCCGGATCACCCGGTTACCGGTGATCTGCTCGCGCAGCACCCGGTTCACCGTGTCCAGCCGCTCCTGCATCGTGCGGAACAGCGGCCGCATCTTCTTCACGATGAGGCTCACCGCGATGCCGAGCACCGGCACCACCGCCAGCAGCACCGCCGACAGCGGGACGTCCTGCCCGAGCGCCATGATGATGCCGCCGACACACATGATCGGCGCCGACACCATCAGCGTGAACGCCATCAGCACCAGCATCTGGACCTGCTGGACGTCGTTGGTGGTCCGGGTGATCAACGAGGGAGCCCCGAACCGCCCGAGCTCCCGGGCCGAGAACGACTGCACCCGGTCGAAGACGGCTCCCCGCACGTCCCGCCCCAGCGCCGACGCGGTCCGGGCACCGTAGAAGACGGCCCCGACGTTGCAGAGCACCTGGATAACGCTGACGGCGATCATGAGACCGCCGAACTCCAGGATGTAGCCGGTGTCGCCCTTGACGACACCGTTGTCGATGATGTCGGCGTTGAGGCTGGGCAGATACAGGGTGGCGCTGGTCTGGAGCAGCTGGAGAAGGACCAGCAGCACGATGGGTTTCTTGTACGGGCCCAGATGGGCCCGCAGGAGTTTTATGAGCACGCGTGTCTCTCGGAGTCGGCGGAAGGCAGAGGCCGACCAAGTTTCGCGTACGCCGTACTCGGCAGGCGAACCGTTTTCCCCAAACTCAGGTCAAGGCTGGGGCGACACGGTCCGGGACCGGAGCGCGCACGACACGGTCCGGGACCGGAGAGCGCACGGGCGACCACGCGCGCCCCACGTCCGAGAGATCACTCCGGGGGTACGCGCACGGGAACACGCGCGCTCCATGCCCGCGGGATCACTCCGGGGTACGCGTAGGGGAACGCGCACGCCCCACGCCCGCGGGATCACCCCGGAGCACACGTACGAGGACACGCGCCCCCACCGCCACACCCCACCGCCCCGGGTGAGGTGACCAGGGCACCCCACCGCCCTAGGTGAAGTGACCCAGGCGACCCACTCCCCAGGTGAGGTGCCCGGACGTCACTCCGCCGGCCGGCCCCCGCCGAACGCCCCGGGATGGATCTGATCCCGCGTCGCCCCGTACTGCTGACGCACCGCACGCCCGATCGCCAGCTCCTCGCCCGGCTCCAGCACCTGGGCGGCCGCACCCTGCCAGGCCGGGGGGGTGCGCGGGTCGAGGGAGCCCTGCGCCGCCCCGAGCGCCCACGCGGCCTGCCGGGCCGCGCCGAGCGCCGCGTACTGGGCGGGCTGCGGCACGACGACCTGAGTGCCGAACACCGCCGGAGCCAGCGCCTGGACGGCGGGCAGCTCGGCGGCCGCACCCAGCAGGAACACGCGCCGCACCTCCACACCCCGCCCGCGCAGGACGTCCAGGGCGTCGGCCAGCGAGCAGAGCATCCCCTCGAACGAGGCGCGCGCCAGGTGCTCGGGCTTCATCGACTCCCGCCGCAGCCCGCTGAGGGTGCCGGCGGTGTGCGGGAGCTGCGGGGTGCGCTCGCCTTCCAGGTACGGCAGGAGTACGAGCCCGGAGGCGCCGGGCGTCGACTTCAGGGCCAGCGCGGAGAGCTCCTCCAGCCCGTCCAGGCCGAGCATCTCGGCGGTGCCGCGCAGGGCGCGTACGGCATTGGAGACATGGACCACCGGCAGGTGCATCCCGGTGGCGTCGGCGAAGGAGGTGATCATCCCGTCGGGGTCGGCGAGGGCCTCGTGATGCACCGCCATCACGGAGCCGGAGGCCCCCAGCGACACCACCGCGTCGCCCACCGCGACCCCGAGCCCGAAGGCCGCGGCCATCGTCTCGCCGGTCCCGGCGGAGATCAGGAGCCCCTCGGGCGTCATCCCGGCGGAGTCGGCGGGGCCGAGCACCTCGGGCAGCGCGGCCGTGTGCCCCAGGGCCAGCTCGACCAGATCGGGCCGGTAGGCGGCGGACCCGGCCGACCAGTAGCCGGTCCCCGAGGCGGCGCCCCGGTCCGTGGTCCGCCGGGCGGGCCGGCCCAGCAGCTGCCACACGAGCCAGTCGTGCGGCTGCATGACGGCGGCGACCCGCTGCGCGTTCTCCGGCTCGGTCCGCGCCAGCCACCGCAGCTTCGCCACGGGCTGCGCGGCCTGCGGCACGGCCCCGACCGCCTCGGCCCAGGCCTGCCGCCCGCCCAGCGCGTCGACGAGATCGGCCGCGGCCACCTGCGCCCGCCGGTCGTTGCCGAGCAGAGCGGGACGTACGAGGTTGCCCTGCCGGTCCAGCGGCACGAGCCCGTGCTGCTGGGCGGAGACGCCGATGGCCTGCACCCCTTCGAGCAGCCCGCCGGAGGCCGCCTCCCCGAGGGAGAGCAGCCAGGCCTGCGGATCGACCTCGGTGGCCTTGGCCTCGACCGGGTGGGCGGCGTACCCCTCCCGGAGCACGGCGCCCGAGTCGGCGTCGCAGACGACGATGTGAGTGAAGGCGGAAGAACTGTCCAGCCCCGCGACTATGCCCATACACAGATTCTGCCGCACCGCGGGACATTCCCGTAACCGCCGCCCCACCCGGTGGGGCTTCTAGGTGTTGGTGGTCCCCCAGTCGTCCTCGCCGTTCTGGCTGCTGCGGTCCCGCAGCGACCGGACCCGATCGGCCACGGAGGCGGGCACCCTGTCCCCGACCTTGTCGCTGACCGAGTGGTACGCCTTGCCGGCGATGTCCCGGCCGCTGTGCGCGGCACTCTCGGCGGCGTTGCGGACGGCGGGGTTCTCCGTGAACTGCCGGGCCGACTTCTTCAGCTGCTCGTAACGCTCGCGCCCGGCTCGCGTGCCGAGCACGTAACCGAGGGCCACTCCGGCGATGAACGTGAGCCGGTACCGCATGGCTGCCACCCTTCCTACGCTTGGTGCGACGTGTGCAGCCCGCCTACCCGCGAGCACCCGAGATCACCCCGGGCGATACCGATTGGCGGAGCACCCCCCTGCTTGCGCTAATGTATGTGTCGCAGCGAACGCGCGCCGCCCGGCAGCCGCCAGGCAGGTACGATTTCGAGGCAACGCAGCAATCCCCTGTAGCTCAATTGGCAGAGCAGCCGGCTGTTAACCGGCAGGTTACTGGTTCGAGTCCAGTCGGGGGAGCGCGATCCCCTGTAGCTCAATTGGCAGAGCATTCGGCTGTTAACCGGAGGGTTACTGGTTCGAGTCCAGTCGGGGGAGCGGAACGGAAGAGGGCCCTTAGGGGTCCTCTTTCGCGTGCCCGGCCGATGCCGGGTGCGGGGTGCCCGAGGGGCCCCGGGGTGACTCTTTCGGGTCTCCTCGGCCGCCCCTGCAACCGGGCAGCACGCAGCGCCGTCCTCAAGATCAGGCGAAGTCGGCCATCCGGAGCGAGAGATCGTATGACCGGCTATGCTGCGGCAGACGGTGCGCACACTTGTACGCGCCACGCCGAGACGGGGCGGTAGCTCAGCCGGTTAGAGCAACGGACTCATAATCCGTCGGCCGTGGGTTCGAGTCCCACCCGCCCCACTTCGAGCTGTAACGGTTCACCTGTTTGACCTGGGAAAACGACTGGGCCCCCGCTGCGGCGGGGGCCTTTTGTGTCTCTCCAAGATCATCTGCTCGCCCGCTGCTCGCCCGAGGTGTCAGGCGGGTCGCGCGGGCGTGCCGTCTGCGAGCTGCTACCGGAGGCAGAGGTTCAGCAGGTGGGGCACCTTCACGCCGAGGCCGTCACAGATGTCCGGGACTTTGGGCGGCTGTGCCTGGTCGCTCGTGGGCCAGGGGGTGGGGGTGTGGCTGACGGGGGGCGGGGAGGGTGTGGGCGTGAGCGTCTCGCCGATGTCGGCTTCCTCGTCCTGGTCTGGCGGAGCCTCGGGGGAGGGGTCGGGCGTCGGCTCGGCCTGCGTGGAGTGTGGGGGCGCTGGCGTGCTGGCGGGGAGGGGTGGCGCCGGGCTGATGGTGCCGGCCTCTGCGGTCGCGGCCTGCGCGGCGGGGCCGAAGTCGGCAGCGTCCAGCATGGGGTGCTCGTCGTCGCTGTCTGCCGCTGCGGCCTGGGGTGCCGCTGAGTGGCCCGGGGGGGTGGCCGTGGGGGGTGCGGTCGACGGGGTGGAGGCGTCGCTCGTGGAGGTGAGGGCGAAGGCTCCGGCGACGGCGACGGAGGCGGCCGCTGCCGTGACGGTGGCGGTGGCGGCGCGGTGGTGTGTCCAGGCGGTGCGGGCCTGGCTGCCGAGGGACGCGAGGAAAGCAGCGAGGCCGCCACCCAGGTAGAGGGCCAGGTGGCGTTTCCGGCGGGCCGGTTCCGGTTCTGGTGCCGGTAGGGAGATCGGCCCGCGCTGTGTGAGCGCGGCGATTTTCTGTGCTGCCAATTGTGCGTTGAGCTGGGCGATGATCTTCCGGTCTCTCGTCTGCGCTCGATGGAGCAGTACGACCGCCAGGACCACGGCACCCAGTACCCCGGCTAGTAGCACAAGCGCTACGTCTGCCACATCAGCCCCTTTTGCTTTGTTCGCGGGATCAATTACTGATGTGGATGTTTGCGCGCCTGGCGAGGCTTGTTCAGGTTTAAGCCACTTCGTGACCTTTCCGTGACATGGGCTATCCGGCTCTACGGTGCTGGTGTTCGGGCTCTCCCTCCTGCGGGTGTGTCGCGTCGTGGCCGAGGCGCCGGATGACCTCCGCCTGCTCCTCGACGGACAGGGAGGCCATGATCGCGGTGATCGCGTCCAGGGGCGGGGTGTACTGCCCCGCCGGCCGTGGCGGGGCTGGTGGGGTCATCTGCTCCAGCTCGTCGGCTGCGTCCGGTCGCCCCGCTTCGCGGAGCTGGTCCGGGGTGACGCCGACGACGCTCGCCATGCGGGCGAGCGTGCCATCCGGTGCGGACACGGGCAGGCGCGTGCCGCTGATGGTCTGGTACCCGTGGATGATCTGCCGCCATCTGGCATCGCTGATGCCGGCCAGTGATGCGGCCTTGCGGCCGGAGAGTCCGGATCTCTTCTGGGCTCTTGCGATGAGCGCGGCCTCGGTGGGGGGCTCTGGTCGCGACTGGTCATTCATGGCTAGCAGCTTCGCATAACTACGCGCTGCGCTGCCAGGGGGCGCAGGCGCTTGGCGGATTAAGGGCGCATGAACGCGTAACTACGCGCCGGAGGCGCCACCTACTACGCGCTTCCTTGCGCTACGCGCTACTACGCGCTACTTTTCGACCATGAACCACCCGCTCAAGCGGCGCCCCA
This sequence comes from Streptomyces sp. NPDC007346, assembly GCF_040703535.1. Classification (NCBI taxonomy): domain Bacteria; kingdom Bacillati; phylum Actinomycetota; class Actinomycetes; order Kitasatosporales; family Streptomycetaceae; genus Streptomyces; species Streptomyces sp. NPDC007346. Next base: position 34,026 of record NZ_JBEYKR010000050.1, on the reverse strand, counting down.
AGGGTGCCCCTATGAACCATGCGCCGGAGGCCCTGACGTTCGCCCGCGAGAAGGCGGGGCTCACGAAAAGGTCCCTGGCCAAACAGTGCGGAATCAGCGAGCAGCTGCTGTGCGACATCGAGGCCGGGCGACGCAACGCGACCCCGGCGAACCTCATCAAGTTCGCATCCGCGCTCAACTGCCCGGTCGTCAGCTTGGAGGCCCCCGCCGCAGCGCCCCGTCCGGGGCGGGCGAGCGGCAGGGCCGGGAGGTGAAGGGCGTCGAGCGCCCCAACTCCTTGCCGAACGTGGCGAGTTCGAACCCACCGACGAAGGCGCTTCCGGCCGCCTGACGGCCGGACGGGACTGCACGGACCATGCCGGGTCCACGCAGCCCCGCCCCGCACTAGTCACCTCAACCACCAGTGAATCGAGGGACCGTGAGAACACAGCCTAGCCCGCAGCCCCCGGCCGGGGGTGCCCAGTGAGCGCACTCATCCTGACCGGGATGGCCGCCTGCTTCATCCTCCTGGTGGCCTCCGTGGTCGCCTACCGGACCACCACCGTGCCCCACGAGGAAGATCACGGGACGGACTGCCGCCACTGCGCGGCACTGCGCCACCCCTCCCAGCTTGCCGCCCGCGCCGCCCTGTCCACCATCCCCGGGCAGAGGAGCGACACGTAATGGCTATCGGATCGCCTTACCGCGCCCAGTCGGACCACCCGGCGGCGGCCGACGCCGCCCGCGAGCAGCCCGGGATGTGGGTCCTCGCCGGCCTCTACCCCTCGGGCGACAGCGCGCGGAGCACGGCCCGTGAGATCGAGCGCGGTACCCCGACGTTCCCCGCGTACGTGCCGGTTGGCCAGTTCGAGGCGCAGGCCGTTCCGTCCGAGGAGGACTACGCCCTGTGGGTGCGGTACGTGCCCCGGGCCCGGCCCGCCGACGCGACCGCCGGACCGGCCACGCTCATCAGGAAGGCGGCCGAGGCCCGCCGTTCCATGCACGCGAAGCAGGCCGCCCGCCTCCTGGCGGAGCACGGCTACGAGCGCGCCGCCGAGCTGGTGCTCACCGAACTCCGCGTCCGCCGGGGCCACATGTCGGCCCGGCAGGCCGCCGACTACCTGGTCGAGCTGAACCAGCCCGCTGCCTCCATCCGTACGAACCCGACCCCGAAGGACTACGCGTGACCATCACCACCACCGAGCGGTCCGGGGTCCAGGCCCCGGCCGCCGGTCGGCCCGACGCGCCGACCGCCCGCCTGCTGCTCCCCGCCGACGCCTCCGAGGAGCAGTGGCACGCCGTACGCCGGTCCGGGATCGGCGGGTCCGACGTCGCCGCGATCCTCGGCCTGGACAAGTGGCGTGGTCCTCGGCACGTGTTCGAGGCCAAGCACGGCCGGGACGTCGAGGGCGATAGCGAAGCGATGGAGTTCGGCCGGGAGCTGGAGGACGTCATCGCCCGCTCGTTCTCCCGCCGGTCCGGGGTCGAGATCGTCACCCCGCCCGGCACCCTCGTCCACACCGAGCACGCGTGGATGCTCGCCAACGTCGACCGCTACGCCCTGGACGAGACCGGCGCCGTGGTGGCCCCGGTCGAGTGCAAGAACCGCAGCGAGTACCAGGCCGACGACTGGGAGGACGGCGTCCCCGACTCCCCGGCGATCCAGGCCCATTGGTATATGGCGGTCGGCGGCTGGGACTACGCGTGGGTGACCGCCCTCATCGGCGGCAACCGCTTGAGGTACCACCGGCTGGAGCGCGACGAGGAGCTGATCGGCTACCTCACCGAGCACTGCGGCACCTGGTACCAGAAGCACGTGGTGGAGGGATTCCCGCCGCCGGCGGATGGGCTGGAGGCCACGAAGGACCTCTTGGGCCGCCTGTGGACCGCGAAGCCCGACGACATCGTGGACGTGGACCGCGCCCGCGCGATCGAGCTGCGCGCCGACCGTGCCCGCCTCAAGGCGGAGATCAAGGCTCTGGACACCGCGCTGACCACGGTCGAGAACGAAATGAGGCTCGCGAACGAGGCCGCCGAGGTCGCGAAGGTCGGCAACGCCGTGGCCTGGTCCTGGAAGCAGAACGGCAACTTCGCCGCGAAGAAGTTCCGCGAGGCGCACCCGGAGCTGGCTGCCGAGCTGACCCGCGTGGTCGAGGAGCTGGACGTCGACCGGCTCAAGGAAGAGCACCCCGACCTCTACACCGCTTTCCGGGCCCGCGTGCTGCGCGTCCCGGCGAAGGAGCTGTGACCCATGGCGACCAGCCTCAAGGACCGCGTGAAGGCGGCCACCGAGAGCAAGCCCACCGGGCGCGGCCCGGCCCTGGACGACGTCCAGCACGACCGGACGCCGGACAGCGTCGAGGCGATCGAGCCGGACGCGGGCACGATGGAGTTCCTGCGCCGGTATGAGGAGCACTTCGCGGAGGCCCTGCCCTCCCACGTCGACACCTCGGCGTTCTTCGCCGCCGTGCGCAGCGTCCTGCCGACGCTGACCCGCTGCACCCCGGCGAGCCAGCTCCAGGCCCTGCTGACCTGCGCCCGGCTCGGCCTGGTGCCGGACGGACAGCAGGCCGTCATCACGGCGTCCGGGAACGTTGCCACGCTGGTCCCGACGTACCGGGGTTACGTGGAGCTGATGTACCGGTCCGGCCGGGTCGACTCCGTGCACGTCGGGATGGTTCACGAGAACGACGAGTGGTCGTTCGAGCCCACCGCCCCGGCCCCGCTGGACTTCACCCACCGGCCGCGGCCGGACCTGCCGAAGGCGCAGCGCGGGGCGCCGATCCTGGCCTATGCGTTCTGCTGGCTCAAGGGCGGGGCGCGGTCTCAGGTGGTGGTCCTCAGCCGTGAGGACGCCGAGGAGATCCGCGACCAGTACAGCGACGCGTACCGGCGCGCGCAGGAGACGGGCACGCTGGATTCGTTCTGGCACACCCACTTCCTGGACATGTGGAAGAAGTCGGCCATCCGGCGGCTGGAGAAGGTCGTGCCGACCAGCGCGGAGCTGCGCGCGCTCGGCGCGATCGACGACGCCGGCGAGGCGGGCAAGTCCCAGATCCTCCTGGCCCCGGACCCGGAGTCCTCGTTCCTCGTCGCGGATGCGGTGCGTGCGCACCGTGCGGCCGAGGCCACCCAGGACCCGGCCCGGCCCGGGTCGGTGGCGCTGCCGGTGAAGGGCGGCGGGAAGCGCGGCCGGTCCAAGCCCAAGAAGCAGCGGGGCGGCCGTCGCCGCTGAGTGATCGCCCTGCCCCCGGGGGGGCAGGGCGCACGCCGCCCCGACGAGCTGTCGGGGCGGCGCAGACCTCTTTCCCCAGCACCAGAAGGTGAGTACGGCGTGAGCTGGCACCGAAAGCCCTTTTGCGGCTTCGACCTTGAGACTTCCGGCATCGATCCGGAGACGGACCGCATCGTGACCGCGTCCGCCGTCCGCTACGGCGGCGGGTCGCCCACCACCGGCCGGTCCTGGCTGGCCAACCCCGGGGTGGAGATCCCAGAGGACGCGACGGGCGTGCACGGCGTGACGAGCGCCCACGCCCAGGAGCACGGGCGGCCCCCCGCCGTGGTGGTCGAGGAGATCACCACCGTGCTGGCCGCGGCCGTCACCGAAGGCGTCCCGATCGTGGCGATGAACGCGCAGTTCGACCTGACCATGCTCGACCGCGAGGCTCGCAGGCACGGCGTGCGCCCGCTGGTCGACCGTGTGACTCCCCGGGTGCTGGACCCTCGTGTGCTGGACAAGCGGGTGGACCGGTACCGCAAGGGCGGGCGCACGCTGACCGACCTGTGCCAGCACTACGTGGTCCAGCTCGATGACGCGCACACCGCCCAGGCTGACGCGATCGCAGCGTGCGCCGTGACGTGGAAGATCGGTGCCCGGTACCGGTGGCTGTCCCGGCTCGACCTGGACGCGCTCCACCACGAGCAGATCGAGTGGGCACGTGAGCAGGCAGAGGGGCTGCGCGCCTACTTCGCCCGGACCGAAGGCAAGACGGAGTGGGCCGCCGGAGTTCGCCTGGAGTGGCCGCTGATCCCGGCTCCCAGGACGGGCGGCCCCTGGTGACTCTCTTCGCACTGCTGACTGTCCCGACCGCTGTCGTCGTGATCCTGCTAGCGGCCGCTTCCGCGCTTTGGGCGCAGGCCGTGCGAGGGCTGGACGGGCCGGTGGACCAGGCGCACGCGGAGACCGGCCCGGACGAGGGGGACGTGCTCGCGGTCCGGTTCGCCGACGGCGAGGTCGACGCCCTGGACATGGACCACTGCCAGATCGAGCAGCACACGACGCCGCACGCGTACCGGGCTGATGGGTCCCGGCGCTGCTGGAGCTGCGGCCATGACACCCCTGGAGTCCAGACATGAGCGAGCCGTTCGAGCCGGAGTACGTGCGGCCGGCACAGGCTGACTGTCCCAACTGCACGTGCTGCACGGTCAATCTGTGCGTGAAGGGCGCGTCCTCGATCTTGGAGTGCTTCGGTCTCACGAGCGAGGACACCCGCAGCACCGTGAGTGGCTGCCCGTGCTCCTCGGAGGAGACCAGGGGCACGGCGGCCTGGAGGGCCGGGCGGCTGCGCGTCACGATGCGCGCCACCCAGCACCCCTTGGCCGTGGACGTAGAGGCGACGCTGCGCGCGGTCGCGGCCGGCGAGGACGTCGCGGACTACGCCGAGCAGGTCAACACGCTCGCTCTCCTCCGGTACGTGGCTTTCGTGGATTCCCGGCCGGTCATCACCGAGCTGGGCGTCGTGTACCTCACGACGCTGACCGAGCTGCGATCCACGACCCCGGTCCAGGTCGAGACGGTCGACGTCGCCACCGGTACGGCCCGGGTCGTCGTCGTGGGCTGGAGCCTGACGGACGGCGTGACCGTCCTGCTCAACCAGCTCGTCGGCGCCACCCAGCTCAAGGCCGAGGAGCTGCCTGGCCGGCTGCTGGAGGCCACCGCCAACTGCGGGGCGCTGGAGGCCGATGACGTGGTCCTCACGGACATCGTGGTCGCTCCGCCGCTCCCCGCATCGGGAGAGGGCGAGGCGGATCGACCATCGCCCGCCGTCCAGGGGCGGGACGAGTCGGGGTGCGTGGACGGCGCCCCGGCCGGAGGTGAAGCGTGATGGATACCTTCCCCCTGTTCGAGCCGGAGTCCGCTCCGGTGAAGCCGTCCCCGCCGGCCGTGGTGGCGTTCGATCTGTCGTTGACCGCGTCCGGCATTGCCTATCGCGACGGCACCACCACCACCGTCAAGACCAGGTCGGCGGACGGCGACCGGCGCCTCCTTCAGATCGCAGAGGCCGCGCGCATCGCGGTCGGCGGCGAGCACCTGGGGTTGGGGCCCGCTCCCGACCTGGTGGTCCTGGAGGACATCCCTCAGAACTCCTTCGCGGCCAAGCCGATCAGCATGGTGCACGGCGTGGTCAGGTCCGTGCTGCTGGAGGCTGGTGTGCCGTACGCCCTGGTGACGGCGGCGACGCTCAAGGTGTACGCCACGGGCAAGGGCAATGGCGACAAGACGGCCATGGTCATGGCCGCGTACAAGCGGGCTGCCCGGGAGTTCCCGGACGACAACCAGTGCGATGCCTGGTGGCTGTGGGTGGCAGGGCTGGACCGTCTTGGTGCCTCACCGGTGGAGCTGCCCAAGGCACAGCGGGACCGGCTGGACAAGGTGAAGTGGCCGGAGGTCGGCCGGTGATCAGCGCCGAGGAGATCGCCGCGGCCCTGGACGACGTCGGCTTGTCCAACGTCGCGGTGGCCCGCGATCTGGGGTGCGGGGCGGAGCGGGTGCGCCGGGTCCGGGCCGCGGCCGGTATCCCCCCGTACCGGCGTGGCCGTCGCCGCAGCTACGAGTCGTGGCCGGAGGCGTTCGTCGCCCGGACGGTGGCCGTCGACGGCGGGCACGTGGAGTGGCTGGGCCCGGTGTCGCGTACGGGTACGCCGCTCCTGCGGTTGGGGGCCGAGACGCAGACCGCGTACCGGTACGTGTTCCGCGTCCACCACGGGCGGGACCCGGAGGGCAACGCGGCCCCGGGGTGCGACTTTCCGGGGTGTGTGGCCGGTGCCCATCTGGAGGACTGGCTGCTGCGGGAGCAGCGGCGCGCGAGGGGCGGCAGCACGTGACGGTCGTGGTCGACGTCTGCGTGGCCGTCGCGGACGCGGTGCTCCTCGCCGTGGTCACGGGGCACATCTGGGGGCCGGTGCTCCTGGCCCTCCTCGCCACGGTCGCCGTCGCTCTGGTGTGGAGGTACCGGCCCTCCGGGCGTCACCGCACCTCGCGGACACCAGCGTGGACATCTGCCCGGACCAGTGTCCGCCCCGGTGTGGACACCAGCGTGGACCCGGCCGGGGCACCTGCACTGACCTGCGCGGACACGTGCCCGGACGTGTCCGCCGACACCTGTCCGGACCTGCCCGGACACGACGAGAGAGGAGCGCGCTGATGCCGCGCCCCGGCCGGTACTGGCCCGACACCCGCCACGACGTCACACCCCGCCCGGAGCACTGGGACCGGGCGGCGGCCTGCCGGGAGCACGAGGCCCCGCAGATTTTTTTCCCGGAGGGCCAGGCGGCCGAGGTCCTGGCGATGACCGCCGCGGCCAAGGCGGTCTGCCGGACGTGCCCGGTCGTCCATCCCTGTCTGGTCGACGCGCTGGAGCGCGGCGAGCGGTGGGGCGTGTGGGGCGGGCTGGACGAGGACGACCGGGCGCGGCTGCTCCATGGCACTGGCGATGACCCGCCCGGCGAGGAGGGGGCCGTCGATGCCAGGGCGCAGGCGCAGGCGCAGGCAGCGGCAGCGGCCTGACCCGCCGCCGACCGGGTTCCTGGACTGGACGGCGTCCACGCACTGGTCCCAGCAGGCCCGGCCCTGCCGGTACTGCGGCGGGCTGACGAATCTGCGGGACTCCGGGCGGCACCCGTCGCACAAGACCTGCGCGGAGGCGGCGATCCGGGAGCAGATCCGGGACCAGGCCGCCGCGTACGAGAACGAGCGTATGACCGAAGGGACTTGACCGTGAGTACGACTGCACCGGCCGCGAGGCTGACGACCAAGTACCGGGCCCGGCTGAAGGGCGACAAGCGGACGGAGACCGGCTGGAAGATCGCAGCGGAGTACGTCGCCGGCGCCTCGGTGCGGGCCGTGGCCGAGAGCGCAGGCCTGTCCTACGGGACTGCCCGGGTGCTGCTGCTGGAGGCGGGCGTGACGCTGCGCCCGCGCGGCGGATCCCGCCGCTGAACACCCAACCCCGTGGATCCCGTTACTCGCTTCCTGCTCGGCGCTGGCCTCGGTGCCATCGCGTCTGGCATCACGTACGCCATCACGACCGCCCCGCCCTGGTGGTGGGCCGTCGGCCTGGTCGTCGCCGTCCTCGTGTGGTTCGGCGACGTGCTCCTCGACCTCTTCCCCTTCTGACCCGACCGGAGGACCACCCCCATGACGTCCCCCACCCTGATCCGATCCCGACCCGACAGCCCGGCAACTCGCCGTCGGATGAGGGAACTTGCGCGTATCGCCCTGTCCCACCAAGTCGCTGTCATGTACCAGAGCGCCACCATCAGTGAGGTTGCCGCTGCCCACGGCATCAGCGATGCCAAGGTGCGGAGTCTCCTGATCGAGGCACGCGTCGAGATCCGCCCCCCGTACGCCAAAGTGCCCGGACGCGCCCGGCCCAGGCCCCGCCCGGCGCGGGAGCGGGAGGAGAAGGTCGCGGCCCGGCTCGCGCTGGCCCGCCAGGTCAGCCAGGAGTACGACGACGGCGCCACCATCCGGGCGCTGGCCGAGACGTACGAGGTCTCCAAGGCCACGATCGGGAAGCTCCTGCACGAGGGCGGCGCCACGATCCGCCCCCAGGGCAACCCGCCCGGTGGCCGGCGCCCGCCCACCACGGCGGAAGAGGCCGCCCGCCACGCTCTGGCCCTCGACCTGGTCAAGCGCCGCAAAGCCGGGACACCGGTCCTCGAGCTCGTCCGGAAACAGGGCTTGCCGTACGGCACCGTACAGAGGCTCCTGGCCGAGGGCAGAGCGCTGCTAGACGCACGCAGCAGCCGCCCCCGCAACGACCGCTGACCGCGTAAGTCCCCTCGCCGACAACTGACTTGGTCGGCGAGGGGGGACCGCCCTGGGAAGGACGCAGGTGCGCACCACCTCGATCTGCGCCGACTGCCGCCGCGAAGTGCTCTGGACGATCACGGAGGCCGGCAAGCGGCTCGCCGTCGACCCCGAGCCCTCACCCGAAGGCAACGCGGCCGTCTACCGGGACGGGACCGGCACGCGCCGCTCCCGACGCCCGTCAGCGGAGATGCCGCTCATGGGGTGGGAGCGGCTCCACGTGCCGCACATCGCGAACTGCCCAGGCCGCGGCCGTCCTCCGGCGGTGCCGGCGAGGCCGGGTGTCCTGCCGCCCGGTGTCGCGGACCTGTCCGCGTACCGGCTCAAGGGGCGGGGGCGCGAGTGAGGGGGCGGTCTGATGCGGCAGGGAGTCAGTCGGTTGTCTGCGTGGACCACGGGCCGGCCGGGGGGCGGACTGGGAGTTTGGCCCCCGGCCGGCGCATGTACCAGCGGATGAACTGGCGGAGGACGTGCGCGCGCGGGCTACGACCTGACGTGTGTACGGCCTGCGTGGCCTGCAGGAACGGCATCCATTCATCGTCTGGTGCCCGGAACTTTCGGGGAGTGTCGTACGGGTCGTCGCTCTCGGTCGCCATGCCGCCGAGGGTAAGGCGTCGTGGCTACGTAAGCAAGCGCATCGCTTGGGGGGATTGTGGCCACGAGCGACGTGCCGCCTTGGTTGCTTTTGTGGCTACAAATGACCTAGCTTTGTGGCCACAAGGTGCGTTGCTTGCAGGGGCGTGCCCGACCAAAGGAGTCTCGGTGCCCGTTTCGAAACGCATGCGCTTTGAGGTGTTCCGCCGCGACGGCTTTGCCTGCCGGTACTGCGGGTCCACAGCGGCGATGTCGCCGCTGGAAGCCGATCACGTCACGCCTACTGCCCTCGGTGGGGCGGACGAGCTGGACAACCTGGTTACCGCGTGCGAGTCGTGCAACGACGGTAAGAGCAGCCTCTGGCCGGACGAGCGGATCCTCGCCGCGATCGACGCCACGTCGGTGGAGGTCCGGCCGACCGGACCGTACGGCACGTGGGTGGGGGAGTACCCGTTCACCCGGGACGCCGTCACCCCGCCTGACGGCACATGGGTGACATACGCGCTCATCGACGCCACCGGCCCCCTGTTCGTCGGTACGACCGTGGCGCTCCGCCAGGAGCTGCACGTTCACCGCCGGGACGGAATGCCGTTCTCCCGCTGGGTGGCCCTGCCATGCCCCGACAGGGACCTCGCGCACCTGGTCGAGGTCCGACTGCGGCTGAGCTTGCATCCGCCGCTCAACCGGCCCCTGCACGCCTGACCTCCGCCCCCCCACCGACGTACGACGAGAGAGATCACGTGAGCACTGACGCGGAGCAGCAGGGCACGTGCCCTGCGCACGACTTCGGTAACGCGCTCGCCTGGCGCTGGACCCGGGAGATGCCTCGGCAGCTCAAGGGCGGATTTTTGACGATGCTGTACGCGCTGCGGTCCATGGCGTCGGCCTCCGGTGAGCTCCGCTTCAAGGACGGCAAGCCGATCCGCATCCAGGACATGGCGAAAGCGGCGGGATGCCGTGAGCAGGACGCGCGCCGGTTCCTCGACGCCGGGGTCCTGGCCGGTGTCGTCGGTATCGACGGCGAGCGGCGCAGGGGTAAGGCGACGAGGTACGCGCTGCTGCGGACCCCCTGGCCGAACTGGCAGGCCGCCGCCGACCACCTCAAGGCCACCGCGCGATCCCGGAAGGAGTCGCCGGCAGAGCAGAGTTCGGGCCACAGCGGCCCGAACTTGGGGGGCGAGGAGAACGAGCCACAGAGGACCGAACTCCCCGAGGAGCGCGAGAACGAAGTTCGGGCCACAGAGGCACGAACGGGTTCGGGCCACAGTGGATTGAATGGTTCGGGCCACAGTGGTCCGAATAACCCAGGGGTAACCCAGGGGGTTACCCACGAGATGGCTGATGTAGTTACTCAACCTCGGGTGGATGGCGGCGGGGGCAGCAGCAAAGCAGAGAGTTCCCCGGTTGAAGAACGGCCGTGGGGCAAGTGCTCGAACTCGGCGTGCGACGTGCGACTGCTGCGCGCGACCAGCGGTCTGTGTCACGGGTGCCAGCGGAAGGCCGAGGGGGCCGCTCAAGATCCACAGGTGCCGGTACAGGGCGTGTTCCTGACCGGGATGCCCGCTGGCACCTACGGAGGTGCCGCAGCCCCGCACGCAGCCGCACAGCCGGTTCCCCGCCAGGACCACAGCGCTCCGCTGCGGGTGTGCGGATGCGGCCGTGAGCACCACGCCCAGGACCCCGCTGCCCGCTGCCCTGACTGCCTGTGGGCCGAGCACGCCCAGGTGGTGAGTTGCTCGTGAACCGCACCCCGCTGTCCGAACTCGTCCGCGTGCTCCACACCTTGGGCGACTACGGCAACCGGCTCGACCCGGCCGCCGCGACCCCGGAGCAGCTGCTCATCGTGACCCGCGCCATCGATGAGGCCCGGCGCCTCCTCGCCGCCGCGCAGGGCCCCGCGAACCAGTGCCCCCGCCACCCCGGCGCACCGACCGATCCCACGGACGGAGACCGGTGCATTTTCTGCCGGACCCGCCGCTACGGGGCCGCCACCGTCACCGACGCCACCACCACCGACGTCCTCGCGACCGTCGCCGACCACGGCGAGGAGGCAGCCGCCCGCCGCTACGGCCCCCGCGCGCTCACCCTCGCCCTGGCCGCCGCCGGCCGAGGCACCCACCACTACCCGCCCAACCAGCGCCCCAACGGGCGCACTTCGGAAGAGAGCAACGCATGAGCACCGTGACCCGCGACCCGGACACCGGGCTCCGCCGGGGACCGATCCGCTACCCGGACGGCACCCCGCCGGCCCCGTTCGGCTGCCGCTGGTGCGGCATCGAGCACGGTCGTCACGCCGCCCAATGGAGCCGGTCAGTCGGCCTCCACATCTGGACGCGGCCGACCAGCGCCCAGCACCTGGCCCGGATGCAGGCCAGGCTGAAAGCCCGGCGGGCGGCCCGCAACCCCTTCGCCGGCCTCGCGCTGCACGGCCAGGCCGCGGCCCAGACGATCGCCCGGCACTACGGGTGGGCAGCCCCCCTCGCCCCCGTCGCCGACGTCCGGCCGGAGCGGTGCGAGGAGATGACCCACAACAGCGTCGGCAGCGAGACGTTCTGCACCTGGCAGGACCCGGACCACGACGGGCTGTGTGACGACGGCGAGGGCTTCACGTGGCTCGGCGTGCGCAACGAGGAGCGGGGCGAGGTCCAGTGACCCAGCTCCACACCGCCCGCCTGACCGAGATCCGCGACCTGGTCACCCTCCTCGCCGCGGACCCTGCCGGACCGGAGGCGCCCGCCGACCAGCGCGCGCTCCTGGCCCGCTGCCGTACCGCCCTGGTCGACGTCCTGGCCGACCGCGACGACCTCGCCCGCTCCGCCGCCGAGACCGCCGAGGAACTGACGATGTGGACGGGGGCTCTGTGATGCACAGGAACACGGCTCCCTCCGCGCAGGAGCTGGCCACGATCCTCACCCTGCTGCGTCAGGGCCTGCCCAACGCGGAAGTCCACCGGCGCACGTTCATCGGGAAGCGGACCATCGCCCGCATCCGGCAGGAGGCCGGCATCCCGCCGGTACCGCACACAGCGTTCCGCCGCCCCCCGCACCCCCGGGCCGTGGAGATCCAGGAGCTGCTGAAGGACGGCCACACCAACAGCGAGGTTCGCCGGCGCACCGGGGCCGACCTCCGCACGATCGCCCGGCACCGCCGCGAACTTGAAGTGGGCCCGGCCACGATCGTCAAGAGCCCCCGGGAGAACTGGGTCCACCCCAAGGACGCCGAAGTCCGCGCGCTCCTCGCGCAGATGAGCAACGCGCGGATCGCCGACACGCTCGGCGTGGACCGCGCGGCCGTGAGCCGCATCCGGAAACTCGCCGGAATCGAGTGGGCAGGGGGGCCGCAGTTCGCCACCGTAGAGGAGCTGTGGGCCACCCTCGTGCGGCCGGTCGACGGCGGGCACCTGGAGTGGCTCGGCCCCCGCTCGTCCGCGTCCCGCACCCCGATCCTCCGACTCCGGGGGAAGTCCGCCAGCCCGGCCGGCATCGCGTTCCGTAAGCGCACCGGCCGCGACCCGGTGGGACAGGTACGCGCCGAGTGCGGCTTCCGGCACTGCGTCGACCCGGCCCACGTGGACGACGAGCCCGGCCGCAGGCGCGTACGGGAGCAGGTTCGCGCGGTACGGGGCCTTGGCCCCCCACCCGCGTTCTGCCGCCACGGCCACGACCAGGCCGAGCACGGAAAGTTCGAGCAGGACGGAGAGGCCTACTGCGAGGCCTGCAAGCGCGACCAGAAACGCACCGCCGAGAACACCACCAGCACCGAGGGAGCAACCACCTGATGGCACGACTGGACGACAGGTACCCGGCCGAGTTCGCGGCGCACGCCGCACCGGGGGCAATCCGGGCCAAGCTCACCGCCGAGCGAGCCGAGCGACGCCGCGCGGACCAGCGCATCGACTGGCTGGAAGACCTCTTGGTGCAGCGCACCAGGGAGATCGCGGCCGGAACGTGGCCCGGAACGCCCACCACCACCACGACGGACACCGGCCGATGACCGGCCGCTCCCGCCCGCGCGGCGCCTACACCGCAAGCCCGTGCCCCGCCTGCCGCGCCCCGAAGCGGTCGCGCTGGTACCTGTGCGGCCACTGCTGGAACGCCCTGCCGGAGCCCGTCCGCACCGCCCTCAACCTGCACGACGATCAGGCGCACCGGCGCCTGCGCGAACTCCACGCCCACATCGCCGCCGGGCTCCCGCTCGGACAACTGGAGATCAACCCATGACCCTGTCCCGACCCACCGTCACCGAAGCCCTGGAAGCCGCCGGATGGACCGGCACCCCTGCACGGCTCTCCCACCCCTCGGGAGCCGCCCTGTCCCAGATGAGCGACACCGGGGACTGCGACCTGGAGTGCCCCAGCGCGAGCACCGTCGACTTCGCCGCCGACACCCCGGACGCCGTGGTGCTCGCCGCGTGCCTGGCCGCCGCCGGGCAGCTCAACCCGGAACACGTCGCGGCCATGGAGGAGCGCGGCTCATGGCTCTCCTGCCTGAAGGCGGCCGGCCTAGACAACTGGCCCGGCGTCGACGTCGCCGGGTGACACAAGCCGCGGCCCGCCCATTCGAGCTGGGCGGGCCGCACCCCCACCCTTCCACCCCGACAGACCACGAACAAGAAGGCCATCGTGACCCTCACCCCTCTGGAGACCGAGCGCGACGTCCGCGCCTTCCTCAAGACCTGCCTCGCCCCGCGCGGCACCTGGCCCGGCCGGACCGTCGCCCAGCTCGCCAAGGTGATGCCGGACTGGGTCGCCGGACCGCTCACCCGCCACGCCCCGCACCTCGCCGTCCTCCGCGACGACATCGCCCGCCACGAGGCCGCCGCCGCGAAGGCCCGCACCGCGTACACCAAGGCACTCGGCGCCTGGATCGAGACCGAGGTCGCCGACACCCCCACGCCCGACGCCCCGGTGATCAGCACCGCACCGTCCGGGAAGTGCCCCCAGAACCTCATCGGCGACAAGGCCGTCCCCGGCGAGCACCACCGCCCCGACCCCTCCGGCCCCTGCACGTTCTGCCAGAGCGGCCGGACGTACGTCTTCAACGCCCGCTCGGTGAACCGGATGTGGAAGCACGCCCACGACGGTGCCGGTCGGACCCTCTGCCCGTCCGGCCTCCAGGCCACCGACCCGATGCCCGACGACGAGGCCGCCCGGCTGACCTTGTGCTCCGGCTGCCGGGCCGCCCTCATCACGCCCACCGACTCCCAGGAGAACCCCCATGCGTAACCCCATCGACTTCGACGCCGTGCGGCCCGTCCACGAGGAACTCGTCGAGATGCACGAGTCCGAGAACCTGCCCGCCGACGCGTGCCAGGACGGGGCGCTCCGCATCGCGGCCAACCACGCCCGGGAGCTGGCCGCCCTCGCCCGCGCCACCGTGGCCGCGACCGCGAGCGCCGAGGCGAACGCCCGGTTCCTGGAGGACTACGCCGCCGGCCTCGACGAGAAGCGCCGGGCGCTGTGACCGCCCCCGCAACCGGCAGCCCGGACCTCCTGCGCGACCACGTCGCCGAAGCCCTCATGGGGTGGGCCCAGAAGAACAACAGCCCGCAGTACGCGGCGGCGCGGCGGCCCGCGACCGTCGTAGCCAACGCCTACGGGCGCGCCGACGCCGTACTGGCCGCCCTGCCCCCGGCCGCTGTCGAGGTGGCCCGGCAGTACCTCGACGCCGCAGCCACCCGCAGCTGCACGACGTGCATCCACTACCAGCCGAAGTTCGTCGACCCGGGCCACAACTGCCACCCCGGGATGCAGTGCGGCTGCAACGACTGGGACGAAGCCTGCGGCCACCCCCGGGGGCCCGCGGAGTTCACCGAGCCGGTCGTCGACTGCCCGCTCTGGAAGGCCGAAGCACAGTGACCGCCCACCTCATCGGCTACGAGGTCGCGTGCAACGGGCCCGCCCCCGAAACCGACTGCCCCGACAGCGCCGCCGTCCGCCCCCGGTTCACGTCCCGCACGGTCCACCAGGTCCGCGCCGACGGCCACGCCGACGGCTGGACCACCACCCCCACGGCCTCCGGCCGCCTCCTCGACCACTGCCCCACCTGCACCCGCACCCGGAAGGAATCCCGATGACCCACATGACCCTCGACGAGCTGATCGACGCCCTGTGCGCCCCGAATCAGGCGCTCGTCCTCCCGCGCGGCTTCGCCAACCCGCACAGCTACCGCGGCTACTACGACGAGCTGGCCTTCGAGCCCGAGGAGAACGTCACCGTCGGGTCGATGCTCGGCGCCTGCTGGGCCGCCCGGGGCGAGACGTACACCGGCTACAAGGGCGGCGAGTACACCATGAACGGCGGCACCCCGTGCTGGCTCTCCCTGGAAGGCTCGTCGGGCGGTGAGGAGATCACCCCGGAGCTGCTGGCCGCCCTGATCGCCGCCGGGACGCTCCCCACCACCCCGGCGACCGCCTGATGACCGGCGCCTGGCCTGACCTGGGCCCCATCGCCAAGGGCTACTACGCGGTGCTCGACCCACAGGACCCGGACACGATGACGTACTGGCGGCGCGTGATCACCCCCAAGGTCAACGGCCTCAAGCCGTGGCCGGCGAAGGCTTGGTGGGGGCCGCCAATGCCCCGCCGTGCGGACGTCCCCGCCGACCGGGCCGCCCGGGACCGGTTCATCGCCGCCTGGTCCGAGAGCCGCCGGACCTACCTCACCGACGTCATCGCGGCGCTCACCGAGGACCCGACGGCAGCCGGGCACCGCTTCACCGAGTGGAACATCCGCTGCTGCCAGTGCGCCCGGGTCCTTCACGACGACCTGTCGAAGGCGTACGGCATCGGCCCCGAGTGCCGCAAGCACCTCCCCGGCGACATCCTCGCCCGCTACTACACCCCCGAGGTCGCCCGCGCGCACGCCGAGCACCTGGCCGCCAGCCCCGCCTGAGCGGCAGGACGGCCGCCCCCGCCCAAATCGGGGGCGGCCGCCCCAGCCCAGCACACCACACCCACCTGGAGGCACCCATGCCGACCCGCACCAGCGGCAGCACCATGAACCCGCCCGTACCGCCGTTCACCCTCGACGACGTTGAGCTGACCCGGCACCCCGAGCGCGCCGTGACCGTCAACCGCATCACGTCCGGCCTCGCCCTCCTCGGCACCAGCGCCCTCCTCGGCGCGGTCGCCGCCGCGATCACCAGCGCGGTATCCCTCGTCGCGGCCAAGTCCCGCGACTGGCACGACCTGTACGCCTGGTGGGACCACCGCATGGCGCTCGTCGCCCTGGTCCCTGTCCTGCTCTACGCCTGGCGGTGGAACCGCATCAAGGCCGCCTGGCAGTTCCGCGGCTACCACCTCGGCGACGAGGAGCTGCACATCCGCTCCGGGCTGCTGTTCCGCAGCATGACGACCCTGGCCTACGCCCGTATCCAGGAAGTGGAAGTGGAGTCCGGGCCCATCCAGCGCCGCTACAACCTGGCGACCCTCGTCGTCCGCACCGCCGGCGGTAGCGGCTCCCTCGAAGACCTGGACCCTGGCGTCGCCTACCTGCTGCGCGAGCGGCTGACCGAGCTGGCCCGCGAGCGGAGGTTCGCCGCATGAACGAGCCGATCGAGGGGCGCCTTCACCCGGTGACCCCCCTGCGCCGTAGCTGGGCCGTCCTCCTGGCCCTCGGGCTGTTCCTGTTCCAGCAGCACGACCTCTTCGCCGTCGGCTCCACCGGCACGAAGGACCGCATCAACGTGCCGCTGTGGGCGGCCGTCCTCGCCCTGACGCTGATCGTCGCCGCCGTCACCACGGCGTTCGTCATCGGGTGGAGGCACAGCCACTTCCGCCTCGACCGCGACGTCCTGGAGTACCGGTACGGGCTCCTGGTGAAGGTCGGCCGCCGTATGGAGCTCCGCCACGTGCAGAGCGTCGATATCGGCCGCCCGTTCCTCGGCCGCCCCCTCAGCGTCTGCACGCTCCGCGTCGTCATGCCAGGCACGACGATGACCCTGTCGTACCTGACTCTGAACCAGGCCCGCGCGCTCAAGGCCCGCATCCTGGCCGAGGACACCACCGACGAAACGCTGTACCGGGTGACGGTGAAGGACCTCGCCCTGTCGCTGCTCCTCGACGTCGCCACGAACATCAGGTCCCTGATCCTCGGCGCGTTCGCCGCAGGCCCGTACGTCACCTCCGGGAACCTCCTCACCCTGTCCACGGTCCTCGTGTTCGCTCCGAAGCTGTGGCGCCTGACCGGGAAGCGGTTCTTCGCCTGGAGCGGCTGGACCGTCACCCGGGCCGGCCTGGGCCAGTACCGCGTCGACCACGGCATGTTCGACACCCAGCAGTACACCTACCGGGACACCCGGATCGCGTCGCTCGAACTCCACCAGCCGGTGCTGTGGCGGCGCTTCGACTGGGTCCAGGTCAAGGCCGCCGTCGTCGGCGCGGGCTCCCCGGGCATCCTCGTGCCCGTCTGCCCCCGCCCCGTCGCGGAGAAGCTGGTCCTCCACCTCCTCGGCCCGGCCGCGCTCGTCTCCCTCACCGACGCGATCCCCGCACCCCCGGCCGCCCGCCGCGCCACCTTGTTCCACCGGGCGCTCGGATACCGCCTCCACGACGGGTACCTCACCGCGTGGAACGGGTACTTCCTCCGGAACCTCGTCACGGTGTGCCCCGTCGCCCGCATCCAGACGGTGACCGTCGACCAAGGCCCGTGGCAGCGGCGGCTCGGCCTCGCCACCGTCAAGGCGACCCTGTCGGGCGGCAGCAGCGTCCAGGCCACGCACCGCACCACCCAGGAGGCCGCCGACCTCGCCCCGCTCCTCCACGCCCAGTCGAAGGAGCACGCGCACCCGCTCACGGCCGACGAACCCGGCACCACCGACCCGGCCCGGGTACCGGCATGAGCGCCGCACCCTGCCCGGCCTGCCGGGGCCCGAAGGCCAAGGCCATGGCCCGGCTCCGGGCCCTCCTCAACCACATCGACAGCGGGCTACCGCTCGCAGAACTGGAGATCACCACATGCCCCGCCGCGAACCCACCGTCACCCGCCCCGAGCTGATGGCCGCCTGCCCCGAATGCCACAGCGTCCGAGGAGCCGCCTGCTACGGCAAGAACAACCGCCGCATGACCGGCGTCCACAAAGAGCGCGCCGAGCTCTACCGCGAGGGGGTCCGGTGACCACTCAGCCCGAGCGCACCCCGCTCGACGACCCCACCCGGCGCGCCCACCTCATGGAGGCCGCTGACGCCATCACCCGGCTCCAGGACCAGATGGACGAGGAGATCCGCACCGAGTACGGGGAGCTGGACCGGGACACCGAGGTCGAGGGCGCTGCGACCCGGCGCATGGCCGACATGCTTCGCGAACTCGCCGAGCACATCGTCCGGCCGGGCAGCCCACAGACCTGCCCCGTCAGCCAGGACAGTCACGACTATGACGTGATCTCGTACATCGAAGGCGCCACCGAGTGGGGCCTCGACGACGTCGGCCTTTCCCGGGACGAAGCCGTCGCAGCCATGCTCCTGCGCGCCTTCCGATGGGGCGACTGGGACGCCGTCCCCTTCATCAAGGCCATCACGACCGGTGCCCACGACCCCGAAGAGCCGTACTGGGTCAACGACGCCTTCACGGCAGCCGAGCGTCGCGCCGAATGCCACCCGGCGTGCTTCCGAATCGTCAGGTCCAACGACGACGGGAAGCCGGCCCCGCCGCCCATCCCCGCGCCCGATGCCTTTGGCCAGTTCGAGGCCCGGAAGGTCGAAGAAGGCGAACTCTGATGAACACATCCACCACCCGTGTCCCAACCGCCGTGATCGCGACCGTCGCGCTCCTCGCCCTGACCGGCTGCGGCAAGAGCAGCACCCCCAGCTCGACGGGCACCGTCCCGCACTGCACCGCCGTGCGTACGGCCGGCGGGGACCTCGTTCCGACCAGCGACCCCCGCCCCTGCCTCCTCACCACCACGACGCCGAGCAGCAGCCCGACACCGAGCACCACAGCCACCGACCAGTACGGACACGGACGGGCTGACGCCCCGACGAAGGCGGCCCCGGCCCCGGGCCCGGCGCCGGACCGGAAGCCTCCGGCCGCCAAGAGCCTGGCCCCGGTGGCCAAGGTCCCGCCGCCCGCCGCCCCTGCCCCGGTACGCAAGTCCTGATGGCGACCATCCACCGGGCCCTTCCCGACGACTGCCCGTGCCCGCACGTCCGGCACCCGGACGGCAGCCCCTGGATCGGCTGGCCGGATCCGGCGTGCCGGCATCACGGCTACATTCTCCGACCTCTTCCGCCCGCCACCGTCACATCGATCCGAAGGACCCGTCGCGCATGATCGACCTCCCGCTGATCCTCCCGCCCGGACCACCGCCCGGCCCCCGCCTCCAGTACGTCAGCAGCCCCGGCCTTAGCGGAGGGTTCACCACGGCGTACGCCATCGACCAGACCCCGCTCGACGACCCGCGCGAACGGGCGATCTGCCGCGGCCTCCTCCTCCACGCCCTCACCCTCCTCGACAACCAGGAGCGCCCGTGACCACCCCGCCCACCCCCGACGCCGCGCTCCCGCCGTTCAGCGGCGACAACCCGCTGTGCGGGAAGTGCTCGCACGTCGACGCCTACACCGACTACCGCGCTGCCGGCGAATACAGCAGCAACGAGCGGCCACGGTCGGCGCCGTCACCGAAGGGCGAGCGCCTGGAGCGCACGTGCGGGAGGTGCGGCTTCATCTGGGACGAGGCGCTCGTCCCGCCCGGCGAGCTCATCGACTCCCCTCTACCGGACACGGCGGTGACCGTCGCCGAGCTCGCGGAGGCACTCCAGGAATCCCACGCCGGATGGCCCCTCGGCCTCTCCCCGGCCTGCGCGGAAGCGGCGGCCGAGCAGCTGCTCGACCGGCTGCGCGTCTACCACCGCACCGGCACCCCGGCCTCACCCGCGACCACCCTCACCGACCAGAAAGCGACCTCATGACCACCCCAACCCCGGGCGCCCCCCGCCCCGACACCACGAGCCCGGACAGCGTCCGGACGCCGGAGCCGACCAGCCTCCTCGGCCAGATGACAGAAGCCATGCGGGCCGTCATGCAGCAGCGCGTCGACGACCGGATCGAGGCGAGCGTGATTGAGCACTGCGCTGTCCTGGCCGCCGCAGCCCTCGGCCACGTCACCGGCATGCTCCCGCCCACCGGCCACCGCATCAGCGGCCGATGCCCCGCCTGTGGGCGCAGCAGCCTTTTCCTCGCCGTCGGCGGATACGTCACCTGCTCACGCCTGGACTGCCCCCGCCCCGACGCGACCGCCGACCTCCTCGACAACCCGCCCTTCGCCACCCGCACCGGCTGCCACGACTGCCCCACCGGACAGGAACTGATTCCGTGAAGATCACCCGCCTCACCCTCGACCAGGCCCGAGCCGTCGGCGCCGCCCTCGCCCACGCCTGCGCGTACTTCCGCGATGCCGGACTCGCCGCGGCGCGCGTCCGGATCAGGACACAGGTCCGCGCGATCGTCGACCAGCTCGGCGCCCTCGCCCACCATGCCCTCGCCGCCCTCGCCTCGCTCAGGCAGCTCGCGGAGCGGCTCCGTACGACGCCGACCGCTGCCCGGCGGCCCGCCTGGCAGTCCCCGTATGGGCCGGCCCACCGTCGCTGACCCTCCACCACGGCCGGATCACCCTTCCGGCCGTGGTGCTTCTACGGGCATGAGTGAAGCGGGTGAATGTCGCAGCCGTGTCACACGCGATGCGGCTGCGACGTCACTCGCACAGAGACCGTTCGCTCATATGTACCCACCGAAAGGCTATGTAAAGCACTTTACGACTTCTGTAAAGTTCTTTACATGGAGATCGAATACAGCCGGAGACACGAGACACAGGTCCAGCTCGCCCGCGCATACCAGCGCCTCGGCCACACCCCGAAGGTGTACGCCCGGAGCGCCATCCTTCTGATCGACCCCGATCTCACCCTGCTCTGGGCCTGCCGCGTCCTGAAGCCGGCAGAGGTGCGCGAGGAGGACCCGGCCGCGTACGGCTGGCACGTCATCGCCGAGGCCGGAGAGCTGGACTGGCCCCCGCTCCGGCCCGAAGACGAGATCTGGCCCGCACTGCTGGCCAGGCACCCGATCCCCACCGGCGACACCGCCGAGCACCAGGCCCGGATGCTGGGGAAGGGGATCGAGGAGATGCACCGCGACGCGCTGCGCTACCGATATCTGGGCACCGCCCACATCGGCCGCATCAAGCGGAACTCTACGGACATCAACTTCAGCCCCCTCGTGCGGGACTGGGACGCCACCGCCCGCGAGCTCGCCGAGTTCATCGACACCCACAGGCCGCCCAGACTGACCACCGAGCAGCGCGTCATGGCACAAGGCGTGCACCTGGCACAGCTCGAAGCGGCCGTGACGGCCACGAAAGCCGGCCTCTCCAGCCTGGTGTCCAACGCCTCCAGGGAGCAGGGCGCAAAGCCTCGCTGGGGATTCAAGGCGGACATGCACCGCTGGTCCGGCGTGTCGCGCCCCACCGTCGACGCCTGGCTGACAGGCGGCGACCACTCCGACGACCCCACACCCACCCATCCAGAGCCCACCACCGACCAGGAAAGGCCGACCCCATGACCGCACTAGACCTCGCAGCCACCTACACCTACGCCACCCCCGGATGCCCCCACCCCACCGAGACAGTCACCACAAGGGTCCGCACCCGGCAGCGAGACGGAATGACCATCACCACGGTCCGGGGACTCGCCCCCTCCTGGCCGACCACATCGACGCAATCACCGACGAAGGCGACCGACTGCACACCCTCATGCGGCTCAGCGGCGCCACCATCGCCATCTCGGACACCGACAGGGAGATCACCGGGCCTCTGCGGTCCCGGGACAGCGGGCGCCTATGCACCACCTACGAGGGCACCCGCGACCTGCCCGCCGACGTGGTCCTGGACCTCGCGGCACAAATCCGTACCCAACTCGACACCGAAGGACGCCGAGTCCCCAACTGATCACGAAAAGCCGCTACCGTCCCTCGTGGGACAGCGCCCCTAGTGCCCCGCCCTCTTCGATTCCGTGAGGGGGCGGGGCACGCCCGCGTCCGGACGCAGCTCGCGCGCCCCCTGTGACCCACAGCGCCCACCCAACATCCCCGTCTGGACAGCTCACCGGCGACCGAGCGGCCACACTGGTCTCCTCGCCGGCACCACCACCAACACCCCGGAGAGCCACCATGCTTCGCGCTGCCCGCTTCGCCGCCGTCTACGCCCTGCTCACCGCAGCCCACGAGGTCGGCGACTACATCGTCCAGAGCAACACCGACGCCCAGGCCAAGGGCAAGCCCGGCCGCGAAGGCGCCGCCGCCTGCGCTCGCCACGTCACGACCTACAGCCTCACCCAAGCGGCCTCCCTCCTGGCCGCGAACCGGGCCCTCGGCCTCCGCCTCGACCCCCGCCGTACGGCCGCCGCCCTCGCGCTGTCCGCGATCACCCACTACGCCGTCGACCGCTGCGCCGGCCACTGGGCCGACGACACCGACGACGCACCCCTCCTCGTCCGCATCGCC
Organism: Streptomyces sp. NPDC007346; assembly: GCF_040703535.1. Classification (NCBI taxonomy): domain Bacteria; kingdom Bacillati; phylum Actinomycetota; class Actinomycetes; order Kitasatosporales; family Streptomycetaceae; genus Streptomyces; species Streptomyces sp. NPDC007346. The sequence continues at coordinate 11,877 of NZ_JBEYKR010000050.1, read as the reverse complement.
CACAAGGACAAAAGCGGATGGCTCAAGAGCGACCCGTACGCCGGAGCCCTCCTAGACCAGGCATGGCACAAAGGATGGGTCGCGGTAGCCGCGGCCATCGCTGCCGCGAGCCGGAACGATTAGGAGCGTCCCACCTGATCCAGCGCCCCAGCGCCCCCGCCCGTCTCCGTGATGGCGGGGGCACGCCCATGCCGCCCCCGCCACCACGGCCGAGGACGGCACCCCAGGGTCAGCGCTTCGAGCCGGTGGACCGCGAGTTGATACGGGCGATCTCCACCCGGGCCCGCGCGAGCACCGCCACCACGGCGACCGCACACACACCCAGCACCGCCACGACGAGACCTGTCGTCCCTGCCATCCCAACCTCCTCTCTACCTGTCAACGCAGGTAACCCTCGCGGCACCAGGAACATGCCGCGACCAGGGGGGAAGGGCTCACGCGCCCGGCAACGCCCACACGTCCGGCCCGCCACCGCGCCACTCGATCAGCGCGGAGCCCTCGACCGTCGCCTCATCCACGTCCTCAAGGCCGGCCCGGCGCAAGAACTCTGCGACGTCACCCAGGCCGTACGCGAGCCCGAGGATCGTCCCGTCCACCCGGACACGGCGGCCACCGGTCGGGCTCGGCGGATAGACGACGACAGGCAGGTGTCCAGACATACCCCCACCCTCCGACGACCCATGTCCGGACGCACCCGGACACCGTCCGGACAGGTTGTCCGGAACAACCCCGGACAACAGGAAACCCCCCGGCCGGATGCTCCGGCGGGGGGTCCTGCAGCGGCGCGCCCGGGTTAGGTCCGGTCGACCTGCGCCTCCAGGAGCTCGCCCGCCGCCGTGAAGATCAGCGGCAGCGCGGCCACGTCGAAAAACTCGCGCCCCTTCACCGGGCTCATCCCTGCCGACTTAAGCCTGAGCAGGACACTCCGCTCCAGGTGCCAGGCGAGATCCTCCGGTAGCCGCTTCAGGAGCCATCGGACCGTGGTGTAACCGTCCCGCGCGTGGCGGGCCAGCCGGATCCGCCCCTCCCCGTTCGTAATGCCAAACTTCACCCGGCCGGTGTGGTCGTCAGTCACGACGTAGAACACGTCCCACCCCATGCCCAGGCACTTCCGGCAGATGCCGCCGCCCTGCTGCACGTTGTTCGGCGTCGGCGCGTTCTCATGCCCGGCCGCGCACCGAACCCGGTGTGCGACGAGCGAACCCATCCACTCCGACTCGAGAACCGTGCCGCCCAGCTCCGTGACCCGGGCTCGGAACTCCTGCTCCGCCGTCAGCGGGTCCTTACCTGAGCAGGCGCGGCAGAGCGCGCGACGGCCCGGGAGAACTTCCCCCGGTCGAGGTGTCGCAACGTGACCGACAGAGCAGCGCACCCGGTGAGGTGCGGTGGACCCGAGGTACTCCGGTTCGAGGACGGTGCCGCCCAACTCGGCGACGCGTGCCTGGAACAGAGTCCACTGTGTGGTGGGGTCCCACCCCCTGCACACCAGGCAGATGCCTTTGCCCTGCTGGACGTTGTTCGGCAGGAGGGAGGTCTCGTGTCCGGCGGCGCAGCGCGCTCGGTGCGGGGTCCTGTTGCCGAGCCAGATCGGTTCGAGGACGGTGCCGCCCATCTCGGCGACGCGGCCCCGGAATGCCTCCCATGCCGTCTGCGGATCGCGCCCGGAGCACTTCCGGCAGATGCCCTTACCTGCTGCCAGGTTGGACGGTGTGGGAGCGGCCTCGTGACCCGACGCGCAGCGCACCCTGTGCGGCTGGTCGGAGCCAAGCCATACCGGTTCGAGGACGGTGCCACCCAGCTCGGTCACCCGGCTCTGGAACGTCTCCCATGCCCTTTGGCTCCGGGTGGCAAAGGAGGCGAGCCTGCCGCATGTCGGGCAGATCCCGCGACCGCGCGAGAGGTTGGAGGGAAGCGGTGACGACTCGTGTCCGGCCGCGCACAAGACCCGGTGCGGCTTTCTGATGCCAAGCCAGGTCGGTTCGATGACTGTCCCGCCCAGCTCCTGGACGCGGGCGTGGAAGGAGAGACGAGCGCTTTCCGCCCTGAGCGATAGCGCGCATACAGTGGTCACCAGTGGACTCCTTGCTAGTCCGCCAAGCGGCCCCGACCGGAACCCACTTCCGATCGGGGCCGCGCTAAGGCTTCAACTGTGACACAGGTCTCTGACCAGGCGTCAAGCCGTGTTCTACGGCGTGGGAGTGCGGTCCACATCCGTGACGCGAACCCCTGTGATGTCTGTGATCTTGCCCTTATCGATCTCGACCGGCAGGGGCGCGATATCGCCCTTGGCGGTCGATCCCGGCCCAACCTTGTCCGCCGTGATCCCGGTCGAGCCGAGGACCCGTCCGGCAGAGTCGACGAAGTCCAGGCCCGCGTAATAGCCGGCCTCCTCGTCCCCGCTGTTCGTGATCGACCAGCGGACGACGTACGCGCCCGGCCCCCAGGTGTCGTGATCCTCGAACCCGGACTTCACGATCTTGACGTCCTTGGACGCCACCGCTTCCGCCGGCGCCTCCTTCGCGGGCGCACCGGCCGCGGCCGTCGAGGACGAGGTGTCCCCCTCGATGTCCCCACCGCTGCACGCCGTGAGCATCCCGGCCGCGAATACCGCAGCCCCTACCGAAAGCCAAACCCTGCGCATGACGTCCTTCCTGATCGTGGACCGCCGAACGTATCGGCCCAGACCGCCACGGACCCGGTCAACCCGGCGACGTCAGCCGCACGGGGCATTCCTCGACCAGGTGAACGGACAGCAGCAGGACCCCCTGCTCGAACATCACAGGGGGGCCACCAGTGCGCCGTGTAGTGTGCCGGGCGCCGGTCGGGCGGATGTCCACACCGCCCGGCCGGGCGCCCAGTCAGTGCGCGCCAAGGTTGGCCTCACTCGTCAGTGTGGAGCGATGCGCTCTGCATCGGAGGTCCGGGTCAAACGCCGCCCCGATGTGCAGCAGCGTGCCGTCCTCCGCGAACAGCCGGTACACCGCCACCGGCCTACTCGCCGCCTGGGCTGTCGTCATCTGCGGTTCTCCTTCTCGTCGACTTCGGTCGGTCGCTCCCCGACCCCGAGTAGCCGCGCTCGATGTCCTGGACGGTGCCAGATGACACGCCGAGCTGGGTTGCGATCGTGCGATACGGCACCTTCGCAGCCCGCTGGTCCAGCACGAAGGTGCGACGGATCGCCTTGAGCTGCTGATTTCTCTTCGGCTGCTCCTTGAGGATCCGGCTGATCGCGCGAGCCTGGGCCGCTGGATCCTCCATCGCCACAAGGCCATCCAGTGCGTCGAACACGCGCTGCGCCTCCTCCTCGAATGCCTCTTCCTCGGCCATCCCGGTCCTTTTCTGCGGGTCGGCGCTTGCCCAATGTATGGGAATCCCATACATTGGGCAAGGCAACCCCACGTTGCTCAGCACAAAGCCCCACCCTGCGTGGTCGCACACGGAGGTCGGGGCTGCTGAAAACGGCGATGCCCGGAGGTCGCACTCCGGGCACCGCCTTCAACCCCGGTCGTGGTCGCACACGAGCGGGACGCCAGAACCTGCCTCTAACAGGAGCTGACAGATGAACTGTACTGATCAGAAGTCCGGCATCACCTTGGACCTCACCGATGAGTCGGTGGGCACGTTCGCCGCGCTTGTCGCGTCGGTCGTCGCGCCGTGTGCGTGGGCCGACGACGAGGACCCCAACGCTCCCTGGCTCCCGAAGATCCCTGGTCCGCGTCCGGAGCAGGTGCCGGTCCCGGCGCCGGTCAGGATCCCGCGCCAGGCGGAGGGCGAGAAGACGCCGAGCGTGCCGGGGCAGCGCATCCCGGCGAAGGTGCCGCAGCAGCCGATCCGGCAGGAGCAGGAGGTGGCCGGGGAGACCGGGCTGGACACCGGCCGTGCCGCTCTCGCTCTCGTCCGCACCTCGATCGAGGGGGCGACGGTCTGATGACGGAAACGACGCATCCCGCCGAGGACCACGGGGCCTCGGCCGCCGAGATTCTCCAGCGTGCCCGGGTCGACCGTCAGGCGCAGGTCGACAAGGACCGTGCGCGCGGAGGCCGGAGCTGATGAGCGAGCAGCAGAAGGCAGCGGCCGCGTACAAGGCCGGTGCCGCTCAGCGTGACCCGAAGGCCGTGAAGGCTGCGGACGCGAAGGCTAAGGCCGGCGCGAGTGCGGCGGCGAAGGGTGGCCGGTCCTGATGGCGACCTACCCGTACGTGCACACGTGGATCGACGGCGGCGTGCAGCGCCAGGCCCAGATCCACCAGTCCGAGACCGGCAGCGAGGTGGTGTGGGACGCCCGGACTCCGGGCGACCCGACGCCGTGGCAGTGCCTCACCCACGAGGGCGTCCGCTTCCGCGACGACCAGATCACGAGCCGCTGACCCAGGGCTTCGCCCCTCATAACCGCCGCGGGCGGGTGCCCATCCCCTCTCAGCGCCCGCCCGCGGCCCCTCCCCGGCCGACCAGTCGGCCACCCCTATCTCTCAAGGAGACCCCCCATGAGCATCATCAGCACCAGTAAGTTCGTCGCGGCCCCGGCCGTCATCGCGCTCGCCGCGGCCCTGCTGGCCCCGACCCCCGCCGCTGCCAGCTCGATGGCCCCGCCGACCGGCGCCTGCCCCGGTAAGCGGGTCGGCACGTACCAGATCAATGGCTCCGCGCGTATCGAGGTGTACTTCTCGCCCGCCCGTGGCGGCACGAACTGCGTGAAGACCGTGTCCTCCAAGTTCTCGACCCGGTACCTCCACGTGTGGGCCACGGTCCTCGGCACCAGCAAGATCAACTCGGATGAGGGCCTGTACCGCTCGTACGCCGGGCCGGTCATCTTCACCGGCACCGGCGGACGGTGCATCTCCGTGGTGGCCAAGGCCAGCCCGGGGACCAACCCCCGCCAGCACACGAAGCGGTCCGTGGACGCCAGGCACTGCGGCTGACCTGCACCCCGCCACGCCGCCCCGGGTCCGATCGCATCGGGCCCGGGGCGCTCCCTGTGACGGCTGCCCCCCCCTGGGGAGGCGGCCCGGTCCTCCTTCCGTTCCACGAGCGCAAAGGGCATCACGATGACCGACCAGACCCCCGTCGACCCCGACCACCAGCCGCGTATCCCCGGTGTCCGCTACCGGCCGGTGACGCGTTTCCGGTTGGAGACGACCACGATCAACGGCGTAGCGGAGACCGAAGAGGTCCCGTACACCGCGTGGGAGCCGGTCCCTCCGCGCGACTGGGACGGGCTGATTCTCCGTGGTGCGACGTGCGTCGCGGTCGGCGTCTCGCTCATCGCCGTCACGAGCACGGCCGCGAGCGTCGGTGGCCTGCTGGACAAGCTGATTCTTGCGCCGATCGCGTACGGCGTCGCCTGCATCTTCAGTGTCTCGTGGCTGGTCTGCCAGGCGCTGGAGTACGTCGCGCGGCTGGAGCCGGAGCGTGCTCGTAAGGCCCGGCGTGCCGGATGGCTCTTCCTCCTGGTCTCCATGGGCGCCGTCGTCGCGTTCGGCGTCGACAAGGGCGAGCCGATCGCGGGCGGGGTCGGCGCCGTGGTGGACCTCATCGCCAAGGGTCTGTGCGTCCTGGTCCTGGAGCAGCACGCCGTCCCGCTCTCCCGGGGCGTCTCGCACTGGCTGCGCCGCCGTAAGGAGAAGATCACGGCGGACGCTGCCGTGACCGGACACCGCCAGCGTCTCGACCGGACTGCGGCCTACAACCGCGCCGTCTACGGGGCGAGCGAACTCGCCGCCACCGAGGCCATCACCTCCGTGGTCGAGGCGCCCGTCCTCCAGCCCGGCCCGGCCGTGTCCGGACAGGGGACGCTGCTGTCCGGACAGCCCGTGTCCGTACCGGCCGCCCCTGCGGCCCCTGCACCGGTCCCCGCACCGGCCCCGGCCGTCATCGCGCCGTCTTACCTTCCGGTCTCCCCTCCGGCTGCGCCGCTCGCCCCTCCGGTGCCTCCGGTCGCTTCTCCACAGCCGCAGCCCGTACCGGCTAGGCCCGCCCCGGAGCCGGAGCCGGAGGAGCCTGCCGCCGTCGACGAGTCGAAGCTCGAGCCGACCCCCCTCCGCGCCGGTATCGCGCAGACCGTCCGCGACATCACGACCAAGACCCCCACCATCAGCGACGCCGACCTCGTCGTCGAGGTCCGCGCCATCGTCGGCGACCGCCCGCAACTGGCCGACACCGTCGTCCGGACCCGGCGCCGCGAGGACAAGAAGAAGGCCGCATCATGATGACCCACATCGTCCTGACCACCGGACTCATCGGCCTGATGGCCGGGCTGTACGCGCGTACCCACGACCTCCGGTTCCTCGGCGGCCTGGCCGCCCTGCTCGGCCTCGGCGTCGCGCTCCTCTGGCCGGAGGCGTGGTGACCACGGGACCGATGGCCACCGGACCCGGGGGCGACGAGCTCCGCATCCGCCGACACCTCCGGCAGCTCGGCCTCGGCATCCGCAGCGGGGAGCCGGAGACGGCGTACCGGCCCGACCCGCCCCTTGCGCGGAGCGAGCCTCGTCGGCCTGACCCGCTCCCCCTCGTCTCCGCCCTGCCGGCTCTGCTCTTCCTCGCCGGTCTCGTGACCGCCCTCCTGCGCGGGGGGCAGTGGTGAGCGACCCGACGACCACCGGGAAGCGACGGGACACGGACGAGCTGCTCGCGGACATGGATGCGCTGCTCGCGGAGATCCCCGGACAGGGGTCGGCGCCTGCCCTCGTGGTGGAGCCGGAGCCCGAGCCGGAGCCCGAGCCGGAGCCCGAGCCGGAGCGGGAGATGGCACCGGTTCCGGAGCCGGCCTCAGAGCCGGTCGGCGGTGATGAATGGGAGGCGATCACCGCTCCTCGCCCGGAGTCGACCAGAGAACGCACGATGCGCCGCGCCGGATGGCAGCCGCGCGATCTCCCGGAGACGCTCCAGCCGAAGCAGTGGTTCAACGGGGTCGCCCCCGAGGCACCCGCGCCGAAGTGCCCGCACTTGAACCCTCACGAAGTGCGCAGCACCCTCGGCCAGCTCGTTGCGTTCTGGTGCGATGTCTGCGATACGCAGCTCGATCTCCCAGAGGGCTACGACGAACTCGCCGAGGTCACCGAGAGAGGCGGGGGAGAGGACGGCAGGGAGGGCGAGGACCCCGACGAGGTCTCGCCCACCCTCCGCCGCCGCTGGGGGCTCAAGGGATCCGGGGCAACTGAGTACACGCGCCCCGTCTACGGCAAGGACGCGACCGAGCTCAAGAAGTCCGCGTTCGAGGCGTGGACGGGGATGAGTCGCAAGACCCGGCACCTCCTCTACAACGGGACCGCCCTCGGCGCCGGCTTCTACCTCGGCGTCCCTCAGTTCGTCACCGACGAGGTCGCCTACCTGGTCGCGACGTACGACTCCTGGAGCGACTTCTACGTCCTCATCTGGTACTTCCCCGCTCTCGGTGTTGTGGCCCTTGATCACCACACCCGCAGATGGTTCCCCCTCTTCGCGTGGGCGGCCCGCATCCCCCTCGTCTCCATGATCGTCGGCGCCCTGTACTACGGCGTCCCGGCCGCACTCTGACCACCTCTCCCTGATCGGAAAGCAGCATGAGTTTCCTTCCTGCCTTCGGCGCTCCCGGCCTGGCCCTCGGCCTGACCGCCTTCCTGTGGTTCGGCACGGCCACCGGCGGCAAGGTAAAGCCGCTCGGCTGGTGGTGGACGCTGTTCCTGGCCATGGTTGCCGGGTCTGCGTACAAGGCGGCCGGGCCGCCCTTCGACCTCGTGTCCAGCCTCGTCAACGACGCCCTTGCCCTGTTCGGGGACGTCGTCCCTGGCACCACCATGGCGGGCCTGGCCCTCTTCCTCACCGGGGTGATCCTCTACAAGAAGCTCACGACCCGGCAGGTGGCCCTGATCGGCATCATCTTCTGGTACGTCGCGTCCGGCGCGGGTGGCGGCTACTCCTTCGCCGCCGAGAAGATCACCGGCATCATGCAGAGCTTCGCCTGATGAGCCCGGCCCACCTCCACGTCGTCCCCGACCCGGCCCCGGAGCCCCCGTTCCACGAGGCTCCGGGGCCGGGAGGCCAGTGGACTCCGCTGCCTCCCGCGACCTGGGAGGCCACCGCCCCCCACCTGGCCCCCGAGCTGCTTGACGACGAGACCGCCGAGGAGGCGGGGGAGCCCGACCAGGAGGAGGCCTCCGCCCCCCGGGGGTACATCACGGTGCCGGACCTCCGCCCGTACATCGACCCGCGCCCGCTCGCCGCCCTCGGCCCCCTCGCGGCCGAGGCCGCCAGGAACGTCAGCCCCCCACTGGCCCGCGCCCTCCGCTGGTCCCTCCGCGCCCTTGCCGGACTGCTGCACGACGTCGGCCGGATGCTGGCCTGGTACGGCCGGGGGATCGGCGTGCTCCTGGTCCTCCTCACCGGATGGATGTGCGGGAAGTTCGGCGAGCGCGGCAGCCTCGGCGCCAGGGCTGGCATGGTCGCCACCGTGGTGTACGCCGCCGTGAAGCTGACGGGGGAGCACCCCATCACTCCGTGGGCCATCGGTGCCGTGGCCCTCCTCGCCACCGTCATGGCCGCCACCGGTCACATCGAAATCCCCGAAGGCAAGCCAGCGAAGAAGGGGGCGACCAAGGGGGCGACCAAGGGCGACGGCAAGAAGAAGGGCGCGGCCGAGAAGGACGCCAAGGCCCCCGCGAAGGGCAAGACCGCCCCCGCCGAGAGCGCCCTCGAGGAGACTCAGGGAGCGGCCAAGGAGAAGCCCGCCAACTCCCCTGCCCCGTCCTGGAAGGACCGGCTGCGCGGCCGGCGGGCAGCCTCCGCCGCTCCCCCCACCGAAGCCAGCGAGGACACCCCCGCCGACCCCTCCGAGGAGCCCCCCGGAGAGGCCGACGAGGCGGCCGCGGAGACCCCCGCCCCGGAGGTCCAAGAGGTGCCCGTCGAGGCCTCTCCCGAACCCTCCCGCGAGGAGCTGATCCGAGGCCTCCACCACCTCTACCGAGGCGGCAGCGGGGTGCTCCACACCGCGCTCGCCCAGCACCTCTCACTGCCCGACACCCGGGCCCTGAAAAGGGCGCTCGACGGAGCCGGTATCCCCTACCGCGAGGGGGTGCGCACCCCGGCCGGCAACGGGCCCGGCACACACCACGAGGACATCCCGCCTCTGCCCTCACCTCAGAGCCCCCCCCAGGGAGGCAGTGTTGTCGCAGGTCAGAGCGCCAACGCCAACGCCAACAACACTGCCAACGCCCCTGGAGAGGAGTTGAGTGCACAGGGCACCGAGTGGACCCCGGCCGAGCGGAAGCAAGGATTCCGGATCGTCCCGAACCCCCAGGCGGGACCGTCCGCGTCCAAGGTGGAGCGCCGGCTGGACTGACTGTCCGTGACCGAGTGGCCGCTGGGGGTAGCAATGGATCACCGGATTGGGCCATAGTGGTGGTGATCAGAATTCACGGAGGGACGGCCATGAGCCACAACCAGCAAGCCCACCCGGTGCAGTGCTGCTGCTGCGCGCGCGCCGACGCCCTGCCCGAGCGGCCCCCGTTCCGGTTCACCGACGTCCCCGTGAAGCAGTGGGCTGCCGGCGCCCTGATGTTCGCGATCATCGGCGTCACGATCCTCATTCGCCACGGGTAGACCGCCCGGCCCGCAGCGCCCCCGAGGGGGCCGGGAAATGAGAGCCGCGCACGCCGCCCGTGCGCGGTTCTCGCTGCGTCCAGTGTGGGTGTGGGTGCTCCGCGGAGGGGCCGCCGCCCGACGAGAAGTGCTGACTCTCCAGCGCGATGAGCCGGGCGTGAGGAAGGGGCCACACGCCCCATGGTGTGTGGCCCCTTCCTCGCGCCCGGGTTCCGCCGGCGACCGGCCCGTCAGCCCCGAATGGGCGGGGCCCCGGCCATCTTGACGAGCTGGCCCACGTAGTTGCGGTCATACGGGGTGTGGTCCGCGAGCACCCCGGGCCTCACCGTCCGCTCCGTGTAGTGCTTGATGATCGCGGCGTGCAACGGCGTGCGCGCCTCTTCGACCAACTCGCTCGCCACCTCCCACGCGGCCGAGAGTCGGTCCAGCTCCCGCAGCGCCTTGGCCGACGTCCTCTCGTCGTAGTCAGGAGCCGGGGCCGCGTTCGGCCCGCGCAGCGGCGGCACCCCTGCCTTTTTGCCGATCCTGCCGACGTAGACACGGTCATACGGGGTGTGGTCCGCGATCAGTCCGGGCGGGGCGCTGCGCGCCTTGAGGTGCTTGATGATCGCGGCATGGAGCGGCTTGCGCGCCTGCTCCAGGATCTCTTCCGCTTTCGTGAACGCTCTGGTGAGCGCGTCCAGCTCTGCCAGAGCCTGCGTCGTGGGGTCGTGGGTCGCCATGGCGCTCAGTGTGCCACATCAGGTTGCAATGTCGTAGCGCAACAGACGCGCCGTTAGCTCATGCGTGTTGCAACTTGACATTGCAACCTGAGCTTGCAAACCTATGCGTATTGGGAACGACACACAGCCCGCCCCCCTACCGCCGGAGGACCCCATGCCCCAGATCCCCGCCGAGAAGCAGGCAGCCGCCAACGTCGCCCCCGCCCGCTGCGGCAAGGGCAAGGCCATCCACTACGCGACCAACACCGGCCGCCCCGAGGTGGCCCTCCTGTGCGGATACCAGAGCTTCGGCGGCGCCCACCTCCTCGCCGACGCCGACCTCACCAAGATGGGCGCCGAGTGCACCCGCTGCATCAAGAACGTCCAGCGGATGCTGGAGCGCGCGACCCCCGCCGAGGCGCCCGCCCCCGCCGCCCCCGCCCCGGCGGAGGAGGCGCAGCCGGTGCGCCACCTCGCGGACTACAACCACATCCGCACCGCCGAGGGCCCCACCGTCCACCGCATCACCGTCACCCGCACCGACGAGACCGAGCCCCTGTTCACCACGGACCTCCCCTACGACGAGGCGCGCAACGCCGCCCGCACCCTGGAGACCCTGGGCTGGACGATCACCGGCATGGAGACCTACGGAGGTCCCAGCCTGTTCCGGGCCTGGGTCGAGCCCACCCCCATCGCGGAGGTGCTGGCCGAGAGCCCCCTCCCGTTCCACGGCCCGGACTTCTGGGTCGGCCTTCACGCCCTGTGCGGCTACGACGACCACACCGCCCCCCTGGACGCCCCGGGACTGCTCGCCCCGCACCCGCGCCGTCGCGGCATCATGGGCAGCTGCCCCGGCAGCCTGCGCCCGGCCCGTACCCACCGGGACCAGCCCACCAGCCAGCACACCACCGCCGTCTCCTACACCGGCCCGAAGCCCTGCGCCCTGGCCTACTGGTCCATGTCCGGCGACATCCTCCACGTCGACGGCCAGGACCTCACCGTCGAGGACTGCCGCCCGGACGAGCGCCACCCCTCCCGCGTGAACGTCCTCGTGACTGGGGCCGCCGATCCCCTGGTCTACTCCGTCGAGGACCTGGCCACGTACCGGCGCCGCGTGCGCCGCCACAACGTGGAGTGCCAGGCGTGCGGGGTATACGCCGCCGTGGTGGCCGACGAGGCGGTCGACGGCACCCCGAGCGTGCGCCTGTGCGGCATGTGCGACCGCGAGACCGCCGAGGCGCCGGCCGCCCCGCAGCTGACGCCCGACCAGGCCCGGACCATCGTTACCCGGTCCTACCCCGGCGCCCACGACTTCCGCCACAGCCACGACGCAGCCCTCCGGTTCCTCGGCTACACCTTCCAGGTCAGCGAGGACGCCCCGGTCCGCTTCGGGTGGATCACCCCGGCCGGTACGCACTCCCGGGTCGGTGAGCCCACCCGCGCCAGCGCGCACCAGCTCCTGCCCACCATGGTCCTGGAGGACAACCGAGCAGCCACCCGCACCGCTGCCGATGTAGTTCCAGCCCAGCTCTTCGAACAGGGTGCCGGGCACCAGCATGCCCTTGGCATACTCTTCGGTGCGGCGGGCGATCTCCCAGGCGC